>NZ_MUFJ01000013.1:0-87592 GCF_001996245.1 Salinivibrio sp. MA607
TTACAAATTATTATTTTATTTTAATCCATTTTGGCAGCGCTAAATTGATTTGCGCGCACGAGCTTTTACTCTAGGCCTCCCTTTAAACCGCGAACAAGTAAGCAGATGAAAAATAATAAGATCGTTTATCTCGCCGTTGCCACCGCACTCGGCTCGCTTTCCACCACCGCCCACAGCGCGGGTTTTCAGTTAGCAGAAACCTCAGCAACCGGCCTTGGCCGTGCCTTTGCCGGTGAAGCCGCAATGGCCGATAACGCCAGTGCGCAATTTCGCAACCCTGCCCTGCTCAGCTATTTGGCGGACACCCAGGTATCAGCGGGTGGCATCTACGTGAACCCCAATGTCGATATTGATGGCACGAATACAAACACTTCAGGCAAAAAGACGGCGACATCAACCGATGATGTCGCCCATGATGCCGTGATCCCTAACTTTTACTTTTCGCATCAACTCGACGACCGCTTGACCGCGGGCATCGCGCTGGCCACCAACTTTGGCATGGAAACCGATTTAGGCAACGACTTTACCGGCACCCAGTTTGGTAACGAAGCGGCAGTCACTACTTTTGAAATCAACCCAAACCTTGCCTGGAAGGCCACCGACCAGTTGCGTATTGGCGCCGGTATCCGTTATGTGCTGGGGGAAGGCAGTATTGGGGCGAAAAGCAGTAAAGAGACCGATCTATCTGGTAAATATGGCAAACCCATCGGATCTGTGGTTATTCCAACAGGAACAACGCTTAAATATATGGAAGGCGATGATCGTGCCTGGGGCTGGCAATTGGGTGCCGTGTACGACATCAATGACAAGCACCGTGTCGGTTTTAATTACCGTTCCGAAGTGAACCTCACGCTGGATGGGCATGCTGAGGGGTTAACCTACAATATAAACCCCAATGGCTCAGGCTCCCCCCTAAGCAATACACACTACGCGGGCAGTATGGATCTTACTCTCCCCGCCACCGCCGAGCTCTCGTCGTTACATCAGCTGACTGAGCAGTGGGCGGTACACACCAGCATTAACTGGACCGAGTGGAGCAGCTTTGACAAGTTAGAGGCAGATATTCCATCGCTGTCTAGTGACCCACAAATGGTCAAAGTCGAAAACTGGGAAGATAACTACCGCTTTGCGATCGGCACCACGTATCAGTGGGATCAACAGCTAACACTGCGCTCAGGCATTGCCTATGACACCTCGGCAGTCAGTGATCAAAACCGTACCTTGACCATCCCAGAAACCGATCGTACCTGGTTAAGCCTGGGTGCTGGCTATGAGATGACGCCACAGCTCACCCTAGACGCGGCCTTTACCTATGTCTTTGCCAAAGATGCCTCGGTAAAAGAGCCGCGTGACGGGATCACGTCGGATAAAGGCGGTTCTGCGTTCGGTGGTGACTTTGAGGGTGAGACCACCGGTAATGTGTGGTTAGTCGGCGTGCAGGCCAGCTATCGTTTTTAAGTGCTAGACCAATAAACGCTCGCCAGTCGATGCGAGTGATTAAATAAAAACACCACGGTGTCGCCGTGGTGTTTTTTGATCACGCTTGTCCTCAACGAGTTCACGTTAACTTACGGTGCAGCGTCGATATCATCGATAAAGTCATCGAGAAACTCATCATTCAAGGCCGGTTGTTGCTCTAACGCCTCGTCCCCTTTGGCACGATAGCGACGATTTTGTAGATAAGCCTCACGCGCAAACGCATAAGGGTCTGGCGAGTTGTCCAGCTGTGATTCTTGCGATACCAAGGCCGCTCGTGATTCCATGCCATCAAACATCCACTTTAACGCCGACTGCGGCAACGTCAGTAATGCCAGTGGCGGGTATAAGCCATCGACCACTTCACCGGCACCTTCTCTGACCGACGTAGGACCATAACCCGGCAGCATAATATAGGCGCCCGTACCGACATCATAGTGCCCCATCGCATCGCCAAACTCACGTTGGTCGTATTGCTGAATATCGGCTGCAGAGGCGATATCAATTAAGCCACCCAAGCCAAACAAGGTGTTAATCCAAAAGCGATTAAAATGGGTGACCGCTTTTTCGCCCTCTAGCATCAGCACGCTATTTAAAAAACTGGCTGGCTCTTCTAGGTTACCCAAAAAATTGGAAATCCCGGTGCGCATTGGGCTCGGCACATAATCGACGTAGGCGATCGAAACCGGACGCGCAACATAGGGATCAAGGTAATCGTAATTTACCGTCCACATCGCACGGTTAAATCCTTCTAATGGATCATCGGGGTGCGGCTCGGCACCCGGTGGGCGTGACGCACACCCTGCGACAAGACCTAATATAAGCGCCATTAAACACAGACGTTTCCACATCAAATGGGATTCCTCTATAAAATGAAAGGCTGGGAATGCCCAGCCTTAGTAACAATCTGTCTATTTTGTCTTGGTTACTGCTGTTTGTCGATAACCAGTTCAACCCCTTCGCTTAAGACCACCGGATCACTGACACCCACCCAGTCGCCTTGCTTAGTCGCGACATTGCCATCTCGGTCAATACGCGCTTTGATCACCACGCTATCAAGCGAGGAAAGTGCCTGCACCGGGTTCAAACTATCGCTATCAGCCAAGGCCAGTGAAACCGGAAACTTAGACAGTGGGAGACGCTTAGCGGCAATCGGCATCGCTGCCTCAGCCGATGCATGCGCGGAAATGATCAGCACGCCATCCTCGGGTAATTCAACCTGCTCCCCCAGTTTCACCGTGATCGCTATCTTGGCTCCTGCGGCACTGTTGAGGGCTAGCTGGGCACGGGCAATCGACTGATCAAGGGTTTGGTTACGCGGATCGTCTTTGCCAATCAAGGTTTTCATCGCATTCCAAGTCGCGATGGCATCTTGATAACGGCCTTGCTCGAACGCCTGGTAGGCCAGTAACGACATCGCCTGTAGATTAAAGGGATCGTCTTTCACTACAGATTTTAATAAATTCTGCGCTCGGGCACTGTCTGCCTCATCACCTGCAAACAGCAAGGCTTGCGCCAACCCCACTTGAATATCGGATTGCGAGGGTGCCAAGGCATAAGCTTTTTCCATCGCCCCTTTGGCGGTTTCGCCATCCCGATTGGCCAAGCCAATGCGTCCGAGCAACAACCAACCGGTACTGTCTTGCGGCTCGTGCTGCAAGCGGGTCCGCAACGCCAAGGTAAGATCTTGCATCTCTTGCTGAGTTAATGGCTTCTCGCCCTCGAGTAACCGCTTTGATAGCTCGGGCAACTGTTTGGCGGTTTGCTGCCACTGCGCGACCTGATTCGCACTCCCTTCGATGCCATATAACCCAAAACTCACTATCGCAAGCACAATAAGCCCCGGCACCCATTGCATTGGCGTTAAGCGCAAATGACGAGCCTGCTTAGCTTTTTCTTTTTCAGGGATATCGTCCAACAAGGATTGTTGCAAATCCTGCGTTAGGTCCTGCTCATTATCAATCAGCCCTTCGGCACCCTCAGACTGGATTTCTTCAACCCGGTCATAATAAAAGGCTTTGTTAAGTGCATCCCGGCTGGCTTGATGGTCGTGTTCGCTTTTTTGCCAAAGGGGCCAGAGAAACATCACCGCGCCAAGTACAAAAAACACCAAGGTGGCGCCCCAAAACTCAATCATTTTGGCTCCTTTTTCTGTTCGGTTGATCCATGCTCAGCGGATACTTTAGGCTCTGCGTCGGTCGCTTTTTCTGAAGCTAATAACGCATCAAGCCGTTGTTGTTCTTCATCACTGAACGCCTCATTCAGCGTTTGCTTGGCTCGGCGACTGCGCACAACCATCAACCCAAGCCCCGTGAACATGACCAGTGCAGGCGCAAGCCATAAAACTATGGTGGAGGCAGTCAATGGCGGATTATAGGTCACAAAATTGCCATAGCGTGCAATCATAAAGCTGCGAATTTCATCGTCAGTACGCCCTTGCTGCAGCATTTGATGGACTTTTTGCCGTAAGTCTTGCGCCAATTCGGCATTGGAATCAGCAATGCTATTGTTCTGACACTTAGGACACCGTAATTCACTGGTGAGGGCGCGAAAACGCGCCTCTTGTTTGGCCGAATCAAACTGATAGACATCAATCGCATTGGCAAATGCTAAGGTCGCACCGGCCCACAATAGGACAATCATGATCACTTTTTTCACGATCCCTCCTCCTGCAATGCGTTAAATTTAGGCTTCAAGGTGTCTTGCCAATTACGTGCGTTAACATCCCCCACGTGCCGGTATTGAATGATACCGTTGGCATCGATCAAAAAGGTTTCTGGCGCGCCATATACCCCTAAATCAAGCCCTAGCATGCCATCGCCATCGTACAGACTGATCTGGTAAGGATTGCCAAGATTATTCAGCCATTTTACCGCTTTGCCGCGATCATCTTTGTAGTTGAGTCCAATGATTTTGACCCCTTGCGACGCCAGTTTATTGAGAAACTGATGCTCGGCATAACAGGTAGGGCACCAAGTCGCCCATACGTTTAACAGTAAAGGCTCACCATTAAAAATAGCCTGGTCATACACTTTGCCCGGCGTTTGCAAATCTTCGAGATGAAAAGCGGGCACCGGCTTGCCCACTAATACCGATTCAAGCTTGGTGGGATCGTCTCCTTGCGCATTTTTATCGAGCTGGGCGACGAAAAAGCCAGCGAGAGCAACAAAGGCAAGTAACGGGAGAAACCACAGTAACTTCTTCATCCTTTCGCCTCCGATGTCGCAGTTGATGAGATCGATTTACGACGAAAGCGGTAGCGCTTATCACTGATCGCTAACGCGCCACCAAGCGACATCACGATGGCACCAAACCAAATCCAACGGACAAAAGGTTTATAATAAAGCCGCATCGCCCAAGCGCCATCCGGCAATTCTTCACCCATAGCAATGTAGAGATCTCGGGTTAAACCGCGATCGATGGTTGCTTCTGTCATCATCGAACTCTGAACCGAATAAAAACGCTTTTCTGCTTCTAAATGATTGATAAAGCGCTCGCCATGGTACACATCAAAGGATGCCACATAAGCTTGATAGTTCGGTCCTTGCTTTTCCGACAAGTCAGTAAAGTTAAAGGTATACCCTTGCAGCGTGACACTGCTTCCTGGCGCCATTTTAACGTCACGTTCAATATCATAATTTTCCACCATGGCCACACCGATGATGGTAATGGCTAAGCCAATGTGTCCCAACACCATCGCCCAATGACTGCGCCCTAACTTTTTGATCCCGACACGGAATGGATGCCGATGCGTGGCGCGTAAATGTAGCTCATAGCCATGCAAGAAGGTAATCCACAACGCCATGGTGACCCCCATGGCCGCCATCGCTTTAAAGCTATCAGCCAATAAGGCAATGGACCCAATCCCCAAAGCGACCGCCGCGATCCCGCTTGCGAGCATGGGTTTGGCGAGAGTGGAAAGCTTATCGCGCTTCCAACGGATTAAGGGGCCAATCCCTAAGAAAAAGGCGAAAGGCAGCATTAGCCATGCGAACAAAAAGTTAAAGAAAGGTTCGCCAATAGAGACCGATCCTAACCCAATTTGTTTGTGCACCAAGGGAAGCAAGGTGCCGATTAAGACTATCACCAACGCGGTCATCAACAAGGTATTGTTAACCAACAAAGCGTTCTCGCGTGAAATGAGCGACACCTTGGTGTTCCCTCGAATTTCTGAGGCGCGCAACGCATAGAGCAACAATGAACCACCAATCACCACCACCAGGAAGCCAAGAATAAATAGCCCTCGCGCCGGATCGGACGCAAAAGAATGTACCGAGACCAAGACGCCTGAGCGCACTAGGAAAGTACCTAACAAGCTTAATGAGAATGCGGATATCGCCAATAATACGGTCCAGGCTTTAAAGGTGCCCCGTTTTTCGGTCACTGCCAGCGAGTGCATTAATGCCGTCCCAGCAAGCCACGGCATAAACGACGCGTTTTCGACCGGATCCCAAAACCACCAGCCTCCCCAGCCCAGTTCGTAATACGCCCACCAGGAGCCAAGTGCGATCCCAAGGGTAAGAAATAGCCAAGCGGCCGTAGTCCAAGGTCGTGACCAACGCGCCCAGGCGGTATCTAAGCGACCGGCCAACAATGAGCCAATCGCAAAAGCAAACGCAACCGAGAAGCCCACATAACCCATATACAAAATCGGTGGGTGGACAATAAGTCCTGGGTCTTGCAGCAATGGGTTTAAATCACGCCCGTCGACAGGAAAGTAAGGTAAGGTGCGATCAAAGGGATTGGACGTTAGAATAATAAAGAGTAAAAAACCAACCGAAATCATCCCCATGACGGCTAAAACGCGCGCGACAGAGGACAGCGGCATGCCGCGACTAAACACAGCCACCGCTACCGTCCACAGTGCTTGCACCAACACCCAAAGTAATAATGAGCCCTCGTGAGCGCCCCATACCGCAGTGAGGCGATAGTACCAAGGCAGTGCACTGTTGGAGTTACTGGCGACGTAAGCTACCGTAAAGTCATTGGTGTAAAAGGCCCAACTCAAGGCGATAAAAGAAAACAGCAACATGGCAAACATTCCCACAGACAGTGGTCGTGCCATTTTCATCATGCCTTCATGCCCTTTACTCGCCCCATAGAGGGGATAAAAACTTAAAAGTAGCGCCAGCCCCAGGGCGAGGATTAACGCATAATGCCCGAGCTCAACAATCATAACTGACTACCTTGTTTTTGCTCCTCGGTGTATTCAAGTGGCTGATGGTTTTTCTCCATCGCCTCCGCGATTTCTGGCGGCATATATTCTTCATCGTGCTTAGCCAGTACTTCACTCGCTTTCACCGTACGCGAATCAACAAGTACCCCTTGCGCGACAATGCCTTGTCCTTCTCGAAATAAGTCCGGCAAGATCCCCTCATAGGTCACAGTGACGGCAGGGCCTACATCGGCGACATCAAACTGAATTTGCAAAGACTCCTGATCGCGTTTCACCGAGCCTTCTACCACCATACCGCCAATACGAAGACGCTGACCGACTGTTGGCTTGGTCCCATCGGGTTTGCCTTGCACGATTTCAGTGGGGGTATAGAACAAGTCCATATTCTGATTCAAGGCGTAAACAACGAGCCCAATCGTGGTCGAGGCGCCAAGAACCAAAGCAAGGGTAATCCACAATCGTTTCTTACGTCGGGGCGTCATAAGGTGTTCTCCAGTGATTGAGCGTCTTTTATTCGCTGCTCTCGTGCGATTTGTTGTTTAACGGCTTGCAGGCGTTTGTTGTGAGTACGGTGATAACCGATAATCAGCGCAATCATCGCACCCGCGGTGATACCAAACGCACTCCACACATAGGCGGCATAGCCCCCCATGGATAAAAACGCACTGATACTATCAAAATGCATTAGTGGTCCTCCGCCAGCGCACGGACCCACGGTCGATGAGACTCACGTAACAAAATTTGATTACGCAGCCCCATCAAGGTCAGGGCGATAAAAAAACAAGCGAAACCCAGCAGGCAAACCAATAGCGGCCATAGCATGCCAGGATCGATAGACGGCCGAGCGAACTTAGTGATGGTGGCGCCTTGATGTAAGGTGTTCCACCACTCTACCGAGAAGTGAATAATAGGAAGATTAATCACGCCGACCATGGCTAAAATACCGGCGGCTTGTGAGGCGGTACGCGCATCGTCGAACGCGTTGTAAAGCGCCATCACACCGATATAAAGGAACAGCAAAATCAACTCAGACGTGAGTCGGGCATCCCAGACCCACCAGGCGCCCCACATCGGCTTACCCCAAATTGCGCCGGTCACCAACGCTATAAAGGTAAAAACGGCCCCAACAGGCGCAATGGCACCCACGGCCCAGTCGGCCATTTTAATCTGCCAGACTCGACCGATAAAAGCGGCTATCGCCATTGACATATATGCACCCATCGACCAGATTGCGGCCGGCACGTGGATATAGATAATGCGAAAACTATCGCCTTGTTGATAATCTGCGGGCGCGAACGCCAGCCCCCATATATTTCCGATCATTAAGCTCAGCCCAGCCAGCACGGCAAACCAAGGGAGCAAAGTCCCACAGAGCCGATAACTCACTTCAGGTTTTGCGTAAGGGTGAAGCCACTTCCACATGACAATTGCTCTACTTCCTGATTAATAATTAATTCACGCTCACACGCAACGCGGCGGCGATAGCAAATGGCGCCAAGGTGACCGATCCCACCAACATGGCGCCAAGAATAGCCAGTTGCCCACTGATGTCTGCCCCTAATGCGGCCATATCAATCGCTGAGGTCGCAAAAATCAGTACAGGGATATAAAGAGGGAGGATCAATAGGCTCAACAAGACGCCGCCTTTACGTAACCCAACGGTTAGCGCCACGCCAATAGCGCCAACAAAACTCAGTGTTGGAGTCCCCAATAACAAGGTTAAGACCACCGCTTGGTAACTAGTGCTATCTAATGACAGCAACAACGCCAGTACCGGGCTCACAAGCAGCAAAGGCAACCCCGTTAACAACCAGTGTGCAATCACTTTGGCGATCACCAACACAGGTAAAGGGACAGGCATCAGCATCATCTGCTCTAATGAGCCGTCCAGATAATCGTCGCGAAAAAGCCGCTCTAAGGATAATAATGCAGAGAGCAAGGCCGCGACCCAGATCACACCAGGAGCAATTTTCTGCAGTAATTGCGGGCCAGGCCCTACCCCTAATGGAAATAAGGTAATCACGATAATGAAAAACCATAATGGATTGAGACTGTCAGCAGGCTGACGGAAGGCCACTTTTAGCTCTCGGCGAATGGTCAACCACATGGCTTGGATCATTGGGCCCCCAAACGAATACGACGCAGCAAAGGATGGTCGACAAACATATCTTGATGCGTGGTGAACAATACAATGCCACCTTGGTTCACATGCCGCTCGAACACAGCTTCAAGCACCTTCACGCCCTGTTTATCAATCGCAGTTAACGGCTCATCGAGAATCCACAATCGACGGTCGGTAAGCCACAAACGCGCCAATGCTACGCGTCGATTTTGACCCGCTGATAGTTGTCCAGCGGGAATATCTTCGCGCCCAGCCAGGCCGACTTTAGCCAAGGCTTGCCAAATCGCATCACTGTCATAGCTGCCATGGATTTGCATCGCATGAGAGAGATTCTCAAAGGCGGTTAGTTCGCGTTTCACCCCGGGGGTATGCCCTAAAAAGAGAAGATTACGATAAAACACGTCGCGCTGTTGGGTAATCGTCTGCTGCTGCCAACAGACCTCTCCGCTATCCGCTAAGCCTAGACCCGCGATAATACGTAATAGCGTGGTTTTGCCTGCCCCGTTTGGTCCCTCAACTTGAACAAGATCACCCGGAGACAGAGAGAATGTCAGCGCATCAAACAACACTCGATCATCACGAACACAGCACAGCTGTTTCACTTCCAACATGACAAATGTTGCATCCTGCTTTGTGTTACAAAAGTGGACGCATAGTATCACAATGGTCAAAATGACTGTTAGTTACCATAGGGTTGCAAAGTGTGACTCGCGTAAATAATTGTGAGAAACCATGAAGATTGGGCCAACGAATCCACAACAATGGGTGGAAAAACCAGCAGCGCTTGCAAGACCAATGACACGTCAGATAGACAGTCGTGCACTGACGCAGGCGCAATTTACGTTGCTAACCGGTCAGTCCCAGGCCTCCCTCTCCGGAGTGCTGGCTCAGTTACACCTATTGCCCGCGTTGACCGCCACTATCCAGCAACAGCCTGCCGCGACACAAACGCTGATGCAATCGTTGCTGTCATTGTGGACGTTACCGAGTCGCTCACACGACCTGAACCCGGATAAAATCGCCGAATGGCTGTCACAACGCCCCGCAGATAAATTAATGGCGACGTTACTGCGCCAATGGCTGACACCACAATCTGAAGGCGACGGTATGAAGGGCGTATTGCGATTAATGGCCGAACAGCGGGTCGCTGAATCGGCTCGCCCGGGAGAGTGGCAATGGGTGCTGCCCTTTTCCGACCCCCAGCAACCCCCTATTCGGGTAAACGCGCGTCGATGCGGGGCTCAAGATTCATCGGAGTCGGCACCAAACCTAAGCTGGCAAATTCGACTTTATCTTCCCGTTGGCCGCCAATTTATTCGTGCGGATGTCGACGTCTCAGATGTCGAGAATAAAATAACGCTAACCGCCCCGACACACGCACTCCAGCAGCGAATTTATCAAACGGTTGATTGGCTTAATGACCGACTCGCTCAGCAAGCCATTACGATGAAGATCGGTGTTAGTGATAAAGTAGAAACCGTCACACCGAATACAGCCGAAGTGCCACCAGGGGCCGGCATTTCAGTGAGGGTATAATGATGAAAAGTGAGAAAGGTGGCAAAGGTAAGAAAGGTGAAAAACGTGCTATCGCGCTTGGATATGATGGTTATAACGCTCCGACGGTTCAAGCCAAAGCGTCTAACCAACTCGCGCATGAACTCATTGAAGCACTTAATGAACAAGGCTGCCTAATTCACGAAGATGCTCACCTGCTCGCGTGGTTAGAAAAGCTTGAAAAGGGGGATGAAATCCCGCCGATTCTTTACCAAGTGATAGCAGAGTTGATTGCTTATGCGTGGGTGTTGGAAGGAAAAACCCCACCAGGCTGGCACGAGCATAAGCCAATCAATACGCAGGTATAAAGACTAGCGTTGCTGATTGGCCGCTTGACGCTTACGTAAACTCAGTAAAAGCTCAGCCTCGGCTTTAGGGAGATCACATTCTTGCATCAGTTCATCCACATCGGCACCGAGGTCGACCATTTTGCTCGCACGGCTATATAAGCGGCTACCTGAATCGTGCATCTCCAGCTCGACGTGCTTTTCCAGTAGATCGTCGACATTGGCAGATAAATCCGCCAACTTTTTACCCATACCCATACTACCGGCACGCAATTCATTAAACTGCTTAGCAAGACTGTCATGGCGTTGACGCGCACTTTTTAGCACGGTTTCCATCGCCTGCAACTTGTTCTCTAATCGCTCCCGAGCGCGCTTTTCCGCGCCCAAGCGCCACAAAGTGACGATGGCAAACACCACCGTCACCACAACCGGCAACCAAGTAAGCAGCAGCTCAACCATTACAGCATGGCCATTTCATTCCACTCTTCATCGGTCAATAACTTGTTGAGATCGACCAAGATAAGTAGTTCACCATTACGGTTGCTTACGCCTTGAATAAACTTGGCGCTTTCTTCTGTACCGACGCTCGGCGTGGTATCAATTTCTGATGTTTTCAGATATACCACTTCGGCCACGCTGTCGACCATAATGCCAATGACTTGGGTTTCTGCTTCAATAACAATCACACGCGTATTGTCTGTGACCTCGGCAGAGGCTAAACCAAAGCGAGAGCGTGTGTCGATCACTGTCACGACGTTACCACGCAGATTAATAATACCCAATACATAGTCAGGGGCGCCAGGGACCGGTGCAATTTCGGTATACCGTAATACCTCACGCACCTGCATTACGTTGATGCCGTAGGTCTCTTCTTCAAGCTGAAAAGTAACCCACTGCAATACTTCGTCATTGACGCCTTCTTTTTGAATTTCAGCTACCTGAGACATTGATTTTCCTCTTTACGCGCTGTGTAACTAGTTATTACGCCATCGCTTTGGCGTCAATCCCCTGATTTAACATAGCAATAAATGCTGGGACATGGATCAAAGCACACATTTTCTCTTTGACCATGCCCGCTAGCCAAGGCCTTTTTCCGGCTTGTTTTCGCCAGCGAATGGCCTTTCCACTGAGAGCTTGTGTGCCTAGGAGTTGATCACACGCCAACCCCCACTTACTGTCCCCCAGTATCACAATATAATTATAGTCGTCCCTGTGCTGATTATCTGCCAGTTTTTCTGGCATCACCCAACGAGCAGTATCAACGACATCAAGCTGTTGCTGCTTCTCTGTCTGCAATCCTAGATACCAATCTGGTCGTCCGATCAAACGATTACAGTCTCCGAGTTGATGAATACCACCTAATTCTGCAAGTGGCACGGCATAGGTAACGCCCATACTCTCAAAAAATAATACCTGAAACTCCGCTTCAGTTTCAGCATTTTCCCACTGTGTGGGAGGAATCTCTTCACCGGCTTGAGTGTCAACCTCGACGTCAACGTCCGCCTGTTGTGCTTGCTCCGCCCTGAACGCCTCATCAACACGCACTTCTTCTTGGTCGGACGTAGATACCGTTGCTTCGGACTCGACGGAGATATCTTCGTCGGTCTCGGTCTCGGTCTCGGTCTCGGTCTCGGTCTCGGTCTCGGTCTCGGTCTCGGTCTCGAATGCAGTCTCTACCTCAGGCACAGACTCGTCTACCGTAATCGCGTCTTTTTCTTGTAGGCCCCAATCAGCCATGGTGTAAGTGTCTACCACTGACTCAGACGCTTCTTCAACCAAGGGTTCTGTTGTTTCAGTCGCAATGTCTTGGGCGCGCTCAGTCTCTGTTTGCGTTGAGGTTTCCGCTTGCGCGTCGACTTCAGCTTCTTCATCAATTCTAAGCTGAGCTAACAAACGCTCAACTTCTGCCAGATCGCGCTCTGGCTCGGCATAAGCAACCGGATCGGGCTTCAACGGTGCAGCACTAGGTTGTGGCTTGGGCTGCAAGCGTGGCTGTGTCGGATCATTATCCTCGATCAATGAGGCAGACGACACCCGCGTCACGCCCAAATCGGGTGTGACGGATTGGGAATCGCTTTCCGAGCTGTCACCTAAGTCATCCAGTAGGGCTTCAAAATAGTCATCGAGCGCCTGACCACTGGAGAGGGTGTTATGCTTGTTCATCCTGTTCCAGTCGCTCCAAATAGGTTAATAGCGTTTTGTAAGCAAAGACACCGCGGCAGTTTTTGGCATAGAAAGACGCTGGCATATGTTTGAGGCTCGCATCTCGAAACTTGGTATCAATAGGAACGGCTGACGCCCACACTTGATCACTGTAGCGAATCTTTAACTCTTGCAATGTTTCTAACGAGGCGCGTGTTCGCTTGTCGTACATGGTAGGAATGATGGTGAGATTAAAGTTGGAGCTACGAGATTTTTGCATGATCTGTAACGTCCGCATCATTCGCTCCAGCCCTTTCATGGCCAAAAATTCAGTTTGTACAGGAATTAAAATTCGATGACTCGCCGCTAACGCATTAACCATCATCACACCTAGTATGGGCGGGCAATCAATTAATACATAGTCGTAGTCATCAGAGAGTGCGCTCAACGCCTTCTTTAATACCAGCCCCATGCCACCACGGTTACCCATGACACGATCCAACGTTGCCAGTGACATATGAGCGGGGATCAAATCTATGTTTTCATACTGGGTCTTTAAAATAATCGGTTTGACCGTGTCTTTATTCACGGTCTGTAATTGGAATAAATCAAACAAACTTGCCGGAAGCTGCTCCGAATCAAAATTCAAATACGTCGATAGTGAGGCGTGCGGGTCGGTGTCCACCAGCAGGACACGTTTCTTACGCTCGCTAATCAATCCTGCTAATGTCACTGTGGTGGTTGTCTTACCAACACCGCCCTTTTGGTTGGCGATACTCCAGACTATCAAGCCCCACTCCTTATTTTAAATTCAACTCAACCAGTATGCGCTCGGCAATCCGGTCAAGTGGCAAGTCTTCCGATGAGATGCCCGCTTTGGCGACCGCTTGCGGCATGCCATAAACAACACAACTGTCTTCATCTTGCGCCCAGATCGTCGATCCCGCATTTTTGAGCATGCGTGCACCTTCTCGACCGTCCGCTCCCATGCCTGTTAGCACCATAGATAGGACTTTATCGCCATAGATTTTTGCCGCCGAGCCAAATGTCACATCCACACAGGGTTTGTAATTCATCCGCTCGCCGCCATCAAGAATTTTTAAACGTGCAGCACCCGGCCGACCATCTACCATCATTTGCATGCCACCAGGCGCAAGATAAGCATGACCCGGTTTGAGCATATCGCCATCTTTTGCCTCGGCCACGGTTACCTTACTCAGACCATTTAAACGCTGAGCAAATGCGGCGGTAAATGTCGCTGGCATATGCTGAATTAAGATAATGGGCAGTGGAAAGTTCGCTGGCAGTTTAGTCAGTACCTTTTGTAGCGCAACCGGTCCCCCCGTTGAGGTACCAATTGCCATTAATTGATAGCGCTTACCCGAAGCGGCAAATTTTGCCGGCGCTTTTGCTGAAGACGCCGTACCCGCGGTGGGTCTAGACACCGGACGTGCAGGCGCTCGCACCCCACCCGTCGGTGGTACGGTTTGCTCAGAGCCGGAAGCAGGTGACGGACGTGTAGCGCGACGCATGACCGGGCGCTTACGCGCGATCTCAAGCACGCGCTGCTGGAGTAAGTTCGTTGCCTCATCTCGATTACGCGCGATATCCTCAAACTTTTTGGGAAGAAAATCGAGTGCACCCGCTTCGAGTGCATCTAACGTCGCTTTTGCGCCATCGTGTGTTAGCGATGAGAACATCAAGATAGGTGTTGGCGTTTGCGCCATGATTTGGCGCACCGCTGAAATCCCGTCTAACACCGGCATTTCGACATCCATAGTGATCACGTCTGGCTTAAGTTGCGCGGTTTTTTCAACCGCTTCTTTGCCATTCACCGCACTATCAATCACCTCCATTCTTGGATCAGCGTTGATTATTTCACTCACGCGGCGACGGAAGAAACTTGAATCATCTACCACCAATACTTTTACTGCCATGGGCGTCCTTTTCTCTCATTAACCTGCGTAGTGTTTCAACAGGTTGGGCACATCCAGAATCAGGGCGATATGACCATCACTGGTGATGGTTGCACCCGCCATACCCGGTGTACCTTGCAGCAATTCATCAAGCGGTTTAATCACCACTTCCTCTTGCCCAAATAGGGTATCTACAACAAAGGCAATACGTTGGTGAGCAATTTGTACAATCACCACATGCCCTTTGGTTTTATCAATCTCCGTTGCACGTTTACATAGCCAATCTTGCAAGAAGAAAATCGGGATCGCTTTATCTCGAACAATAAGCGTGAGCTGACCATCAACCGTGTTAGTTCGGGACATATCTAAACTGATGATCTCACTCACGTTGGACAGTGGGAAAGCAAACGGGTTGTCTCCCACGCCAACCATAAGGGTTGGAAGAATCGCAAGGGTTAGCGGTACCTTGATTTCCAGCACTGTGCCTCGGCCCAGCTCAGAGTCGATATTGATCGAGCCATTCAGCTTAGTGATGCCCGTTTTAACTACATCCATCCCAACCCCACGGCCGGAAATGTCGGACACTTCTGTTTTGGTCGAAAAGCCTGGGGCAAAAATAAGATTATATGCCTCACTGTTGCTCAAGCGAGCGGCGGCTTCAGCATCCATCACCCCACGGTTAACCGCGATGCTTTTCAGCTTTTCTGCATCCATACCGCCACCATCATCGGCGATGGTCAGCAAGATATGATCCCCTTCCTGGGAGGCTTTTAAGGTAATGGTACCCACACGTGGTTTGCCTGCTTTTTCACGCTCATCAGGCATTTCAATGCCATGGTCAACCGAGTTACGCACCAAGTGGACCATAGGATCCGCCAAGGCTTCGACAAGGTTTTTGTCGAGATCGGTCTCTTCGCCCTGCATTTCCAAGACAATTTCTTTTTTCAAGCTGCGAGAAAGATCGCGGACAACACGAGGGAAACGACCAAAGACCTTTTTGATCGGTTGCATCCGCGTTTTCATCACCGCGCCTTGCAGATCCGCCGTGACCACATCCAAGTTGGTAACCGCTTTGGCCATGCTCTCATCATTGCTGCTTTGACCTAGGCTGACGAGTCGATTGCGCACTAACACAAGTTCGCCGACCATATTCATAATGCCGTCGAGCGTGGAGGTATTCACCCGAACGGTCTGCTCTTGCTGTGGTGCTGCAGGCGGTTTTTTCTCAGGTGCTTTCTCTACAGCGGCAGGCGCTTTTGCTCCTGCCCCCGCACTTTTAGGTGCTGCTTCTTTGGCGGGTTCTGGCTTGCTCGCTTTTTTAGCCGGCGCAGGATCCGGTTTGGGCTGCGGTTTTGGCTCAGGCTTAGCGTCGACTTTATCTGCATCGGCTTTCGCTTTTTCAGCATCTGCCGCTGGCCCCTTACCTCTACCATGCAAATCATCTAGCAGCTTTTCGAATTCATCATCGTCAATAAAATCATCACCACCCGATGAGGCGGGTTGGCTCGGTGCTGAAGCACTGTTTTCAGCTGCATCATCGCCTGGCTGCGGTGCGGCTGGGCCTTTACCAGAGCCATGCAGATCGTCAAGTAACTTTTCGAATTCATCGTCGGTGATATCACCGCTATCCGCTTCGGTGCTTTCCACCACTTCTGGCTTAGCGGGCGATGATTCATTTGAAGATGTCGGTGCTTTGCCTTCGCCATGAAGCTGATCGAGCAATTTATCGAATTCATCTTCGGTAATTTCATCGACGGAATCACCGCTTATCGCACCTTCGTCTTGTGCCGGTGTCGCATCGTTTTGCGGCTCTGGCTCAGCAGTCGGTGCTGGCTCAGGTTCTGGCTCCGGTTCTGGCTCTGCGGGTACTTCCTCGTCTTCGCTTGCCGGTTTGGCATAACGGTGAAGCGCTTCCAACAGTGTGGGATCTGCGATAACAGGCTCTTCACGATTTTGCACGGCAGAAAATTGGTCATTAACGGTATCCAATGCCTGCAAAATGGTGTCCATCACGTCGGACGTCAACTCACGGCCACGATTACGCAAATTATCAAAAACGTTTTCGGCACCATGGCAAGTGTCAACTAAGGCATTGAGGCCAAGAAAGCCTGCCCCACCTTTTACGGTATGGAACCCTCGGAAGATACTGTTCAATAAGTCTGCGTCATCAGGGGCACGCTCCAAATCGACCAATTGCTCAGACATTTGTTCGAGGATTTCCCCCGCTTCAATCAAAAAGTCCTGAAGGATTTCTTCATCCATCTCAAAGCTCATAGCGCACCTCTAAAAACCCAAACTCGATAATAAGTCGTCAACATCATCTTGGTTGTGAACCACGTCATCACGCTCTTCGGGATGAATAACAGGACCCTCAGGGGCTGATTTACTGGTGGTATCATCTGCTTGTGTTGCCGATGCTGCTTCGATTGCAGCGCTATCCATGCCAAACGCAGTCAGTATTTCAACCAGTTGCTGTTCCACTTCCTGCACTAATTCAATAACACGTCGAATTACCTGCCCCGTTAAGTCCTGAAAATCTTGTGCCATTAATATTTCAGTAAGGTGAGCATGCAGTTCTGTTGCCCCCCCCTCAACCTGAGTCAATAGACCCTCAATGCTGTGACACAATGGCTTAAACTCATCCAAGGCAATGTCGCCCCGCATCAAGCTGTTCCAATTAGGCCGTACCGCTTGCAGATTGTCTTGCAAATCACTGGCAATCGGCATGGTACGCTCGACCGCGTCCATGGTTTTGTTTGCCGCTAATTCGGTTTTCTGCATCACATACGTAAGCCGATCGCGAGCATCAGGTATATCGACATTCGCCAAATCACTTACTCTGGGATCCAAGCGAAAGTCAGTAATAGAATCATGTAATTGGCGGGTCAACTTACCCACTTCATTAAACAGCGGGTCACGCGCTTCTTTCGCTATCTCAGTCAGAAGCGTGTTAGCGTTATCTTGCTCTCCACTCTCAAGATACGCGACCAATTGTTTCGCTTGGTCCAGGTTGATCATGACGGTTCCTTTTAACTGTGCGCGTTACTGATTACATGCGCTCGAAGATCTTATCGAGCTTCTCTTTCAACGTTGCGGCAGTAAAAGGTTTTACAATGTAACCGTTCACGCCAGCTTGCGCGGCTTCTACAATCTGCTCGCGTTTCGCTTCGGCGGTGATCATCAATATAGGAAGGTGCTTAAGTTCATCGTCTTTGCGGATCTCTTTAAGCAGGTCAATCCCTTGCATGCCCGGCATATTCCAATCGGTCACGACAAAATCAATACCGCCTTTTTTAAGGATTGGCAGCGCGGTTAAGCCGTCATCTGCTTCAACGGTATTGTTGAAACCCAAGTCACGAAGAAGATTCTTTACGATACGGCGCATTGTTGAAAAATCATCAACAACGAGAATTTTCATGTTTTTATCCAAGGTTGCCTCCGGTGAGGTCTCGTTTTATTGTCGAAACAGTTACTCACTATGCCAAGCGGTTAGCTTGGCTCTCAAACGTTGCGTAGCCTGACTTTGAATCTGACAGACCCGGGATTCGCTGACCCCTATCACAGCGCCTATCTCTTTAAGGTTTAATTCCTCATCATAATAGAGAGATAGAACCAGTGCCTCTCTTTCAGGAAGACTTTTGATCGCGCCCGCTAATGCGGCCTTGAAACTATCTTCCGCAACGCCCTGAAAGGGAGTGTTGTCGTTACGGTGACTCTCCGTTGTGAATGCATCTTCAGAGACACCTAGATCATCCATACCGATTAAACGCCCACAGCTTACGTCGTTAAGCGCCTGATGGTATTGATCCAAACTCATATCGAGCTTTTCTGCCACCTCCACATCAGTTGGGTCTCGCCCTAAGGTTTTCTCTAACGATGCAATGCCATCACTGATCGTTCGACTCGCCTTGTGGACAGACCGTGGAACCCAATCACCGCGGCGCATATCATCCAGCATAGCACCGCGAATACGAATACCAGCATAAGTTTCAAAACTTGCGCCCTTTGACGGGTCATAATTTTGCTGCGCCTCAAGAAGACCCACCATGCCAGCTTGGATTAAATCTTCTACTTGAACGCTCGGTGGTAAGCGCCCCATCAAATGATGCGCGATGCGCTTAACCAAACTCGAATAACGCTCAAGTACCGCTTGGCGATCTACCCCTACGCGGCTATACGTGAGCGCTTTATTCACGAACTAACTCTCCTGCGTCATCATTTTTGATCAGCAATCGCTCAACGAAAAACTCCAGATGGCCTCCCGGATTACGTGGTACCGGCCATGTCAGCGCTTTATTTGCGAGCGCATTCATGGCTAATGATGCGGGGGAGCGAGGAAATGCGTCAATGACAACTTTTTGTTTTCTCACGGCTTGCCTCACCCTTTCGTCCACGGGAATACATGCTACTAATTCTAGATTAGCATTGAGAAAACGTTCAGTGACTCGCGTTAATTTTGTGAACAAGTCTCGCCCTTCACGGTAGCTTCTGACCATATTTGCGACAACTTTGAAGCGCGTCACCCCGTGTTCTCGGCTTAATAGTTTAATCAACGCATACGCATCAGTAATCGACGTGGGCTCATCACAGACCACAATGACGACATCTTGTGCCGCGCGCGAGAAGCTCAATACCATATCAGAAATACCCGCCGCCGTATCCACTAAGAGTACATCAACCTCTTCTTCGAGTGTACCAAAAGCACGAATTAAACCAGCATGTTGGGCGGGTGTCAGCTCTGTCATGCCTTGAAGGCCAGACGAAGCGGGGACGATTTTCATACCATGCGGCCCTTCCAGAATAATATCTTTGAGGTCACAGGCACCTTGGAGAACATGCGATAGGTTTTTACCCGCCCGCAATCCAAGTAATACGTCTACATTGGCGAGGCCAAGGTCGGCGTCAAGCACCATCACTTTTTTGCCCTGACGAGCCATGGACGCGGCCATCCCTAACGTAACGTTAGTTTTTCCTACGCCACCTTTCCCCCCGGTTACGGTAATAACCTTGGTACGTGACGGATTGGTTAAACGGCGAAGGCCGCTTGCTTGATCTTGCATGGTTGTCTCAATCATAAAAGTCCGCCCCATTCGACTCTGGGACATCGCTGCTCCAGAAGTGATTGTGCTGATCCGTGCCTGACTCCAACATTTCACTGGCTTTTACCACCAGAAATTGTCCCGTGGCTTGGCGGATATCTTCCGGCACACGTTGCCCATCGGCCAAGTAGGCCACAGGCAAGGCATTTTCGATGGTGACACACAATAATTCACCGAGGCTGAGCGACTCATCTAGCTTGGTCAGTACACATCCCGATAAAGGGATACGGCGAAAGTGTTCGATGGTTTCTTGCAATACGCGGCGCTGCGATGTCGCAGGCAACACCAGCAAGCTACGGATATGTGAGCCACTGTTTTGCATCAGGGTATCCAGTTGCTCCGACAACCGAAGATCACGCTGTCCCATTCCAGCGGTATCTAGCAATATCAAGCGTCTATGACGCAGTTGATAGAGGATATCGGCAAGCTCATCCGCATCTTTAGCGACTTTAACGGGACAGCCAAGGATTCGCCCATACGTGGCGAGTTGCTCATGGGCACCGATACGGAAGGTGTCCGTGGTGACTAAGGCAATATCCTCAGGGCCAAATTCCATCGCGGCGCGCGCAGCTAACTTAGCAATGGTGGTCGTTTTCCCCACTCCTGTAGGACCAAGCAAGGCAATCACGCCCCCGGTTTCTAGCATGTTCTCATCAACCGTAATCACTTGATCAGCCACCAAATCTAACAGCGCTTGCCACGCCTCATTCGGCGGCGTTTCTTCTGGGATATAACACGCCAGTTGATCGGCCAGTTCAGAGGATAGCCCCATCCGCTCTAAGCGTTTGATTAGCATCGCTCTTAATGGCTCTCGACGTTCCACCTCTTGCCACATCAACCCCGATAACTGGTGTTCAAGTAAGCTTCGAATCGAGGCCATTTCTTGACGCATGGCATCAATTTCTTTATCCGAGGCTTGCGATTGCCGTCCTTCAAACCGGGACGGATCGAGCTGCGGTTTAGCGGGCGATGAACGGGGCGCTGGTGATGCATCTTGCCAACCTGAGCGACCATTGCTCTTTAACTGGCGACGAGGCTCATAGCCACGACCCAGTGCCGACTGACGCGCGTCAGTTGGAGGTTGGGGGCGCGAACCGTGACCTGATTGCTTTTGCTGACGCTGTAGCAAGGCAGTGAGCGAGTCAGCTTCGGTTTCGGGTTCAGTTGGCTGTGATTGTTCCCGATACTCATCAAGCATCGCAGAAAAGCGAGGCGGTCGCTTGCTTTGCCCATTTTGACGCGCGTGGCTTTGCTGACGCTGGCGCAATTGAACTTGATCATCAGCCAATTGCCGATGTGCCTGTGAATAGGCGTTTGCCGACTGCTGCTGCGCCTTAGGAGCAGGCTTATCCGGCATCGGCTCAGTGTCTGCATCCACAGCCGCGACAATCTCTACGCCACCTGTCACTTTTTTGTTAGACATGATAACGGCATCCGCGCCCAGCTCTTCTTTCACTTGGCTCAGCGCAGCTCTCATATCTTTTGCAAAAAAACGTTTTATTTTCAAAGCACGGCCCTACTCATAAACGAGGTTAATTGTTGCCAACCGCATTAACGATACGAATTTGTTTTTCGTCCGGTACTTCCTGGTAAGACAACACACGTAACGTCGGAATCGTATTCTTGACAAATTTTGCGAGCGTGGCTCTCAACACACCCGATGTCAGCAATACCGCAGGCTCACCTTGTAGTTCTTGCTGCTGAGTGGCTTCAGCCAGTGAAGACTGTAACCGCTCAGCAAGACCAGGTTCTATGCCTGTTGACTCCCCACCGGACGCCTGCATTGTTTTATGCAACATCTGTTCCAGTTCAGGAACAAGGGTGATAACCGGTAGCTCAGGCGCGCTGCCATTGATTTCTTGGACAATCAAGCGACGCAGAGCAATCCGCACTGCTGCCGTTAGGATGTCGGGATCTTGACTCTTTCCTGTGTACTCCGCCATGGTCTGCACAATGGTGCGGATATCACGGATAGGAATCGCTTCACTGAGCAAGTTCTGGAGCACTTTGACTAACACGCTCAGTGGGATCTGATCGGGAATAAGCCCTTCCACCAAACGAGGAACTTGTTTACCCAGCATATCTATCAAGTTCTGCGCTTCTTCATGGCCGAGTAGTCGCTCGGCATTATTGGTGAGCATTTGGCTCAGGTGTGTCGCCAGTACCGTTGCTGAATCAACCACTGTGTAGCCTAAGGCTTGCGCGTGCTCGCGCTGGCTCGGCTCTATCCAGACGGCCTCTAAGCCAAACGCCGGGTCTTGAGTCGGTTCACCGTCAATGGGTCCGAACACTTGGCCTGGATTAATTGCTAATTCATGTTGGGGGTGTACCTCTGCTTCACCGACCGCGACGCCCATTAACGTAATGCGGTAGTTATGCGGTGGTAACTCTAGGTTATCGCGAATGTGTACGGGCGGGATTAAAAAGCCAAAGTCTTGCGAGAGTTTTTTACGCACCCCTTTCACTCGATCTAACAATTCGCCCCCTTGGTCTCGGTCGACCATAGCGATGAGCCGATAGCCCACTTCGAGGCCAATGACATCAACCGGTTGAACATCATCCCAGGACAGTTCTTTTGGTGCCGGAGGGGCTGCATCAGGGACATCAGACTGCTCTGGCGCTTGTTGTGCTTTTTGATACTGCTGGTATTTCCAATATGCCAGTCCACCACAAGCCAGCGCCAAAAATAGAAAAGGCAGGTGTGGCATACCAGGCACCACGCCCATGATCGTCAGAATACCGGTGGCAATCATGAGGGCACGTGGATTATCAAACAGCTGGAACACCACCTGCTGCCCCATATCCTCATCGGTATTTTGACGCGTCACCATAATGGCGGCACCAATGGATAACAGCAATGAAGGGATTTGCGCGACAAGACCGTCACCAATGGTGAGCAAGGTATACACTTCTATTGCGTCTGAAAATCCTAAATCATGTTGGCCCATACCGATAGACAGCCCACCAACAATGTTGATGAAAAGAATCAAGATCCCGGCAATCGCATCGCCTTTAACAAATTTGGACGCACCATCCATCGAGCCATAGAAATCAGCCTCTTGCGTCACTTCTTGGCGCCGAGCACGCGCTTGCTCTTGATCGATTAACCCTGCGTTCAAGTCGGCATCAATAGCCATTTGCTTACCGGGCAGCGCATCCAGGGTAAAACGCGCCGTAACCTCGGAAATCCGGCCTGCGCCTTTGGTGACAACCATAAAGTTAATGATCATCAAAATCAGGAAGACGACCAGACCGACAGCGTAGTTGCCACCAATCACGACTGACCCAAATGCACCAATGACCTGACCGGCTGCATCGGGACCCTCGTGACCATAAAGCAAAACCACCCGGGTAGAGGCAACATTAAGCGCTAGTCTCATCAAGGTTGCAATTAACAACACCGCGGGGAAGGCAGCAAATTCAAGAGGGCGGCGGGTATAAATGGTGACCAGCAATACAATCAACGACAAGGCAATGTTGAAAGAAAACATTAAGTCGAGCAGCATCGGCGGTACAGGCAGCACCACCATCGCTAAGGTGGCCAATACCAGTACCGGTGCGCCGATCGCCGGCATCGCTCCCAAGCGGTGGTAAGGTACCTTGTCAGAAAATGGCAATCGCCACTTGGCTTTTAACATGTCAGGCGTTCAAGTCCATGATTGGTGAACGTGGGCCAGTTGCCACGCGGAAATAAAACGAGAGTGCAAGGCAAGCAATTTTTACGCCAGAAAAAGCGGATAATGTGTCAGCTTTTTGGCGCGTCTACCAGCCCAAAAACACCGACAAGCAACTCGATAGCGGGACTTCGTTCACGCGTACGATGACACCATGGTTAATCGTGTTTCAAATCGGTAGGGATGGGTAAGTAGGTATCATCTGGGCGCGTAGGCCGCCGGCCTCGGCCTTTTTTGTATTGCTTGAGCTGGAAGACATACGCTAACACCTGAGCAACGGCAGTAAACAAACCGTCTGGGATCTGCTGCTCTAGCTCGGTACTGAAATACAGCGCGCGTGCTAGCGGTGGTGCAGGTACAATGGCAACATCATATTCTGCTGCAATTTCACGAATCTTCAGTGCGGTAAAATCAGAGCCTTTAGCTATCACAACCGGCGCACTATCCATGTCGCTGTTGTAGCGTAACGCTACCGAGTAGTGCTCAGGGTTCGTCACCACAACATCAGCTTGAGGCACATCGGCCATCATCCGGCGTTGCGCCATTTCCCGTTGCAGCATGCGAATACGTCCTTTAACTTCAGGGCTACCTTCGGTCTCTTTGTGCTCGTCTTTGACCTCTTGTTTAGTCATTTTCAGCTGCTCATTGTGTTGCCAAATTTGGAATGGCACATCAATCACCACCACTACCAGCAATGAACAACAGACCAACAACACAAAGTCCAATAAAATGTTTAAGGCGTGATAAAGATTGCTGGGGAAGGTATCGATCGTCAGCTCAAAAAACTCTTCTAAGTTGATATAGACCAAATAGGTCGCAACGCCGGCGACTAGCAAGACTTTCAACACTGACTTCAACAGCTCGACGAGCCCTTGGGTACCAAACATACGCTTGAAGCCAGAAATCGGGCTCATTTTTGATAATTTGGGCCGCGCGGCTTCCCAAGAGAAGCTGACACCTCCCAAACCTGCTGCGCCGACGAGGCCGGAGATAAATAACACCACAAGGATCAAGCCTAAGGGCAGTATTAGATGCAGTAGCTCACCAACGACCACCAGCATCAGCTCTGAGCTATCGAAGATTTCAGCACGCGAAAGTGAAAACAAGCGCGTCATCAGCGCCATTAACGC
The DNA here is from genome assembly GCF_001996245.1 of Salinivibrio sp. MA607. NCBI lineage: Bacteria > Pseudomonadati > Pseudomonadota > Gammaproteobacteria > Vibrionales > Vibrionaceae > Salinivibrio > Salinivibrio sp. MA607. The sequence continues at coordinate 24,577 of NZ_MUFJ01000013.1, forward strand.
TTCGCCCAACGCTTGTCCAAACCACATTAAACTGACGGCACCTACCACCAGAACAGCCACTGACGCTAGTTCTCTTGAGCGCGGTACTTGGCCCTTTTCCCGCGCCTGCTCCTGCCTTCGGGGTGTGGCGTCTTCTGTTCTTTCCTGACCGTCACTCTCTGCCATTAGTTAAACTCGCAATTCAGCCGGATAAGGGAGCAAATTTGATTGAGCCCGGTTTGCCAATGGTTGTTGTAGTGCGTCAACATACCGGACAGTAAGTACCAACTGATCAACAACCCCATCAACAATGCAAATGCAAAGCCAAGTGAGAAAATATTAAGTTGTGGCGCCGCTCGGGTCATCACACCAAAAGACAAATTGACCACCAACAAAGCAATGACACCTGCCAGCGACATACTCAATGCGACCTCGAACATGATCCCAAACCATGCTGCGAGGCTGCGATAATCTGCGGCCCCTATCATCTCGCCAATGGGGAGCGTCTCAAAGCTCATTACCACTAGGTTAAGCATTTTCAAATGGCCATCGGTGGACAGAAATAACATAACGGCCAAGAAGAGATAAAACTGACCCAATAGTGGCGTGTTTTGACCGTTGGCTGGATCCACCATTGACGCAAAACCCAAACTTGATTGCATCCCCAAGATCTGGCCGAGGATGACAAAGGTTTGGGTAATGAACTGCGTGACTAGCCCCATCGCAACGCCAATCACGACTTGCTGCGCGAGCACCATAAATCCGGCAAATGACACTAACTCAATGTCCTCTGGCACCGCAGGAAGTGCAGGCATGACCGCAAAGGTAATCGCAAGAGAAAGGTATAAACGGATCCGGGTAGGCACGAAACGGGCACCAAAAAACGTCATCGCCATCATCATCGATGAGATGCGTGTAAACGGCCAAAAGTAGTTAGCCATCCAAGATAAAATCACCGAGGCCGGATATTCCATATGCCTTTCCGTCAGTACAGAATGGTTGGGATGTGATCAATCAAACGATAAAAATATTCCATCAACATCCGTGTCATCCAATGACCAAAAAACATCAGCGCAATAAACGTCGCAATTAAACGGGGAAGAAAACTGAGTGTCTGCTCGTTGATCGAGGTTGCCGCTTGGAATACAGCGACGATCAAACCGACTAACAAACCCGGCACGACAATCGCAGACACTAACAGTAGTACCAGGTAAAGCGCATCCTGGAACAGTTCAACAAACGCTTCCGGGGCCATTGCTGCCTCCTTTAGCCAAAACTGGCGGCGAGGGTAGAAAGGATCAAATTCCACCCATCAACCAACACGAAGAGCATTAATTTAAACGGTAATGACACTATCATGGGCGACAACATCATCATACCCATCGCCATCAATACCGACGCTACCACCAAGTCAATCACCAAAAACGGTAAGAACAGCATGAATCCAATTTGGAACGCGGTTTTCAGTTCTGATGTCACAAATGCGGGGATCAGTACGGTCATTGGCACCTGCTCTGGCTCGTCAACTTGAGCGCCCGACATATTGACAAAGGTTTCCAAATCTTTGACACGGGTTTGCCTAAGCATAAACTCTCGTAGTGGCACTTGCACCCGAGTGAAGGCCTCACGCGCTGTCATCTGCTCATTGATATACGGCTGTACCGCCTCTGTATTCATTTTATCGATCACCGGCGACATAATGAACAAGGTCAAAAACATGGCGATGCCAATAATGACTTGATTGGACGGCGTTTGCTGTAACCCCATCGCTTGGCGAAGGATCGCCATCACCACCACAATGCGGGTAAAGGACGTCATTAAAATGACGACCGCTGGCAAAAACCCCAACGCGGTCATCAGCGCTAAAATTTGTAAGGTCACTGAGTAGTCTTCGCTACCATCCGGATTGACTCGCATGGTCACCGCAGGGATCCCGCCTCCGGTATTGCGCTGCGTTTCCAGGCGAACCGCTTCACCGCTATCATTCAGTGACTCGGTTGTGATGCTTTCCTGGGCGGGCGTGGCTTCTTGCTCGGCGAAAGCAAACGGTGTCATCAAAGTGGCCACCACCAAAACCCAGACTGCCAATAGCGTGCGTATCGTCATTTTCGATTCAATAGTTGGCTAAGCTGATTTGCAAAGCGAGAGTGAGAGTCTGGCGAAGTCGGCGCTGTTGTGGGCACCGGATTATCTAGCGCTTTTAATAGCTGCACCTGAGAAGCTGTAACACCGATGACAAGTTGCTCTCCATGCACGTCCACAACTAATATCCGCTCTTTTTGGCCAATAGCTAATTGACTGACAATTTTGATCCCATTGCTTTGCTGCGCCAAGCCAGGGAGCTTAAGCCGACGTAATAGCCACGCTAAGCCAAAGATTAATGCCAACACCAGCCCGAGAGACAACAGCATTGTCACTATGCTTACGTCTGGCGCCGCTGCCCAAGCGGGCATCGGCACCAACAATATTGCCCAAACGCGTCGGTTCACGATCATCTTATCGTAACTTCTTAATTCGCTCAGTTTGACTGATGACATCGGTAAGACGAATACCAAATTTATCGTTAACCACCACCACTTCACCGTGGGCGATCAAGGTACCGTTCACCAGAACATCAAGCGATTCACCGGCGAGACGGTCGAGTTCAACCACCGAGCCTTGGTTAAGCTGGAGAAGATTCCGAATATTAATCTGGGTGTGTCCCACTTCCATCGAAATGGTCACCGGAATATCGAGAATCGCATCGAGCTTACGTTGTTCATCCGCGCCCAGTTGCTTCTCACTGTCGTCAGTGAGCTCATCCAATGGTGCCGCTTGTACATCATCTGATCCTTCCGAATCAGACTGCTCAGCCAGGGCAGCAGCCCAATCATCATCTACATCATTTTGATCCATGACGTCTTACCCCTGTTTACTGGTCTTATTCACTGAGTTTTACCTTGTTTATCATCAATCGGTAAATCTTCCTCGAGATCATCGAGTAGCTCAGGTTTATCCTGTAATAGCGAAATATCAGACTTCGCCATATCAGGTCGTTTTAGTTTCTCAACAATTTTCAGTGCCAGTTTATCGTTAGACTGGCCCATTTTCGCTCGATAGGTTGGCAAGTCTTCCACAAAAACCGTACACGCATCTGGCATATCAACCGGGATCACATCCCCTTTTTGTAACTCCATCAAATCGCGCAACGATAAGGTCACATCGAGTAGTTTTGCACTGAGTTCCACATTTACGTCCAAGATTTCATCACGTAGCGCTTTACTCCAGCGCACGTCGGTATCCATCTTGTCACTTTGTACCCCGGCGTCGAGGAGCTCACGGATTGGCTCCAGCATCGAATAAGGCATGACCATATGAATGTCACCGCCCCCGCCATCCAGTTCGATGTGGAATGAACTGACCACAATCACTTCCGATGGACTGACAATGTTTGCCATCGCTGGGTTGACTTCCGAATCAAGATACTCAAAGGCCACTTCCATAACAGGGGCCCACGCGTCTTTATAATCCTCAAACATCAGCTTCAGCAGCATCTGTATGACGCGTCGTTCGGTTGGGGTAAATTCGCGCCCTTCGATCCGGGCATGAAATCGGCCATCGCCACCAAAGAAGTTTTCAACCAAAATAAAGACCAGTCGGGCCTCCATGGTAATTAAGCTCGTCCCTTTTAGTGGACGAAACCGTACCATGTTTAAACTGGTCGGAACGTATAACGTGTTTTGGTACTCGCCAAACTTCATCATCTGCACGCCGTTTATCGAAACTTCGGCGGTTTTCCGCAGCATATTGAACAAGCTGATGCGCATGTGACGCGCAAAACGCTCATTGATAAGCTCGAGCGTCGGCATGCGCCCGCGCACAATTCTATCTTGTGACGAGAAGTCGAAGGAGACCGTCCCATCTTCTCCAACCTCGGGCTCATTATCGTCGTCATCGACGTCGTCAACGCCGTGAAGGAGCGCGTCAATCTCGTCTTGGCTGAGTAAGTCAGTCACGTCATCACCTATTGCATCACAAACCCAGTGAAGAGAACCCGCTCTACCACCGGCTCACCCGTTACTTTAATTAAAGCCGCGCGCACATTCTCAGCGGACTGGCGTCGGACTTCTAGCTGACCTTGAGGGGTCCGCAGTTGCTCAACTGTGGCAGCACCAAAGGTATTGAGTAACGCGTGTTCTACCAGCGGCAAATTTTCCTTCGCTAGCGCTTCTCTCTCGCTACCACGCACCAATAATTGTGCATTCACTTGCACCAGCCGTTGTTGTTCATCACCAGTCACGTTAAAGACAAACGGCTGAGGTAGGGTGATATAAATGGCCGGAAGCGTGTTATTTTCTTCCTCCAAGACAATATCGTCCTGACTTTTATCGTCACCCGATAAAAAGAAAAAAGCGCCACCGCCTACGGCCGCCAATAACACCACAGCAGCAACAATGATAATGATGAGCTTTTTCTTGCCCCCGCCTTGTTCCGAGGTTGCGTTGTCATTTGCCATGGCTATTCATGCTCCTCATTATTGGTGCGTTTTGATCAAGCATAGTAATCGACAGCGCGATCATTGTGTGAAACGTTTAACGCGTGCCCTGCTAACATCGCGTCATCATGGTCGTCAGCGGTCTTCAACCCAAGAGACGGGTCGCCTGACGCCCCTGCCCCAGTATGATTTTGTTGTCCTGAAGCCATTTGCTGCGCGCCACTGTCTTGCTGCTGAACGGATCCTTGAGCCAACTGTAAGCCTTGTTGCTGTAGCATATCACGAAGCCGCGGCATTGCTTGTTCAACCGCGTCTCGCGCTTGCTGGTTGGCGACTGTAATGTGAACCGTCGCTTGATCGTTGTTCATTCCCAACTTAATTTGCATTCGCCCTAGCTCAGGAGGATCAAGCCGAATATCAACCTGCTTGAGGTTTTTTGACAGCATGATGTTAATACGCTCCGTCAAGGCAGCACCAGCTTCTGTGGGCGTTTGTCCGAGCGGGAGGGGCGCCTGTGCACTCTGCGCTGCTTGCATATCTTGTCGTGCCGTGGCGGACTGGGCCGACGACAACCCTAAACCACTGGCCAATTGTTGCGCTAAGTTTTCAGGGCGTGTGGCTCCCTCTGCTGTGCTAGAAGCACTGCCACTTGTCAATGCGGTGTCCGCTTGACCCGCTTGCTCTGCCATCGCTTTTAATGCGGCTTTGCTGAGGTCATCCGACTGGCCCATTTTTCCTGCTAATAACGACGCTGGATTGGCATTGGGGGTCGCTGCTGATTTTGCATCATGGCGCAGTTTATCGGTCAGCTCGCTACTCTTTAATAGTGTCGCGCCTTCTTTTGTGACGCCCTCTTTCAGCTGACCTTCTTTCGCCAGCGTTTCCTTCTCTTTGCTTAGAGATGCTGGATTATCTGTCTCTTGTTGCGCTTTGGCGGTTGACCATTTTATCGCGCTTCCATCCGATTCAAGCGCGTTATCTTTGCGATGTGCAGCACTCTCAGCGTCAAGTGATTGCGTCGCTCTTACTTGACTTGCCAACGCCGCCAACTGATCCGGCGATAACTGATCGAGTACTTTTTCGGGTGACACACCCTCCGGCAAGTTTTTGGCCAGCTCAGTCAATAACGCTTGTCTGTCGATCACCCCTTCTGTGTTATCACCGTCTATCTGCACACTTTCATCGTCATCAGATTGCGTTACGTTTAGCGTCTGTGCTGATAACGCATCCGCACTGGCAGATAAGGGATCAGCGTCGGCAGTAGGCAAAGATTTGCCATTAAGCATGGCTGCCGCTTGATTCAGTCGCATCAGCAGTGCTTGGCTCTCTTCCATGGCTGTCATATCGGCAATTTCGGCCATTTCCGCTTCGCTAAACATGCCATCAGCAAGCATCGCCTCGGCATCAATTGCCTGACCATCAACCAGTAAAGTCTTGCCATCTTGGGTCAGTTTAATCGGTATGTCGCCTTGCTCACCCTTGCCATCAATGGACTGGCGCAACGCCGCTAAAAAGCCGGTATTTTTATCACCTTTTACCTCGCCTGTCGCACCGTCATTGGTCGCGGGAGGGGTTTTAGGTGAGAGATTGGAAAGCGTCAGCGTAGACTGCGTCATAAGTTTCTCGTCATTACCTTATGGTTATCCTTTAAACCGAGCCTCAATGTGCTGGCATGTCGGTAATGATAAAGCAATTATCGCGCCATTTTATTCTTAGGAAAAGGGAGAGGGACGTCGGCGTGCAATAATTGCTGCCATTTCATCCATTTGACGCTGTTCTTGATAATGAGCACGTTCCGCTTCTTCTCGCGCTCGCTTTTCGATTAACCACTCGAGAGACTGCCGGTGTTGGCGTGTTTGTTGCCATGCTTGACGGCACTGTTCTAAATGATCCTTAAACTGATGCTCAGCACCTCGTTGCTTTGCCAAGGTTTCATCAAGCTGGACGATAAATTTATTAAGATGGCCAAACGCGCTGGCAGAGAGCCCTGACTGACCCCGGTCAGACATTTGTCGGCAATATTCCAGACGATACTGCTCAATTTGCTCGAGCTGGTGATAATAGCCATCTAATGCTTGCTGGGCTTCACTGACGCTAAGTTGCGCCTGCTTTTCATCTTCTTGGGCCTTTTCTAACAATAAATGCAGTGCATGGTCAGCCATAAATTATCCTTGCAAGGTTGAGCGCAACATATTGACGCACATATCGAAAGGGACCACCTCTTTCATCCCTTGTTGCAAATAATTATCCAGTTTTGGCTTCAGGTGAAAGGCTTGGTCAACGGCTGCATCACTGCCTGGCTTGTACGCGCCAATTGAGACCAAGTCTTGGTTTTTGCGGCAAACGGACAACACTTGCCGCACCGCTTTCGACATCAAGATTTGCTCGTCATTGGTAATATTGGGCATCACACGGCTTACCGAGCGTTCGACATCAATCGCCGGATAATGCCCACCATCCGCCAATTCGCGAGATAACACGATGTGACCATCAAGAATGGCGCGTGCAGCGTCGGCAATTGGATCTTGTAAGTCATCACCTTCGGTCAATACAGTAAAAAATGCCGTGATCGAGCCCTGCCCGACAGCACCATTTCCTGCACGCTCGACTAATGAGGGTAAACGGGCAAATACCGAGGGTGGGTAGCCTTTGGTCGCGGGAGGTTCACCCACGGATAATGCGATCTCACGTTGTGCCTGAGCAAAACGTGTTAATGAGTCCATCAGCAAAAGCACATCCAACCCAAGATCGCGAAAATACTCAGCGATCGTTAGTGCCGTTTGGCAGCCTTTTAAGCGCACAAGCGGCGATGAATCAGCAGGGGCGGCGATAACGACGGCACGGGCCCGGCCCTCCTCCCCTAAGATATCATCGATAAATTCTTTTACTTCTCGGCCACGTTCGCCAATCAGCCCCACAACCACAACTTGTGCCGTGGTGCCACGTGTCATCATCCCAAGCGTTACGGATTTACCCACACCAGAGCCGGCAAACAACCCAATTCGCTGTCCTTTACCGACAGTAAGCAGACCGTTAATCGCTTTAATCCCCACATCGAGGGGTTCTCTAATTGGCTGTCTCGCTAATGGGTTGATGGGAGTACCTTCTAAACTGGCCTGCTTATCAGTGTAGATATCCCCTTTGCCATCCAGTGGGTTTCCCATACCGTCGATAACACGGCCAAGCAGCTCCATGCCTACAGAAAGTTGGCTACGTTCAGATAAAGGCGTCACGCGTGCACCCGGGAGTACCCCAGAGACTTGTTCATTTGGCATCAAGTACAACAACTCTCCGGCAAACCCCACCACTTCCGCTTCGATGGTTCCATTTAAGGTCTCGACCGCACAAACAGAACCGATGGGCGCCCGGCAGCCGATCGCTTCGAGCGTTAAGCCGACCATTCGTACCAATTTGCCGGATGCCACGGGTTTTGGCGCAAGGTTATCTAATTGACACCGCTTTAAGCGCTCAGCCAGCTGACTCATGACGACACGCCGTCATCATCGCTGGATGAGGAGGATGAAGCATGAGGTTTTGCTTGCGCTTGCTCTTGCGCTTGTGCCGCTGCGTCTGACGACGGTTGCGCCGACGACTTGAGCGTATCGGTTTCAGTATTGGGCGTATTAACACTGGGATCGTCAGCGCCAGACGTAGAAGACTGGGATGGCACTGATTGCCGTGACTGGTTTTTCCCTTGAAACTCGCGGAGCAACGCGTCCACCCGTTCACTGTATTGATAATCAACCACAGAATCTTTCGATTTCACATGTACATCACCACGCGCTAACGCGGGCTCTGATTGTAACGTCCAATCCCGTGAGGCTAACATGGCGTCGTCGTAGGCTTCGGTGACCACGGCATAATCATCAGGATGTAACGCGGCTGTGACGGGATGATCCGCCACGGGAAGTGCAGCTATCGATGCGCGTAATGTCTGTAAAATGACCTGCGGATTGGTTTCTAACTCCACGCCGGTCAGCGACTTAGTCAATGCTTGGACCATTACCAAAAGTTGCTGTTCGACGTCTATATCAAGCTTCTCCAATGGATGACTGAGCTGATTAAGAATGGTGTCAAGATGCTGACAGCGCGTCTCAATTAATGCTTTTCCCTCTTCAACACCCTGCTCATACCCTGCCTTTTTGCCTTCTTCGAATCCTTTTTCGTGCCCTTCTTCTAGGCCACCCTCTAGCCCTTCTTGATGCCCGAGTTGTTTGCCTTCTTCATAGCCTTCGTCATAACCTTGTTGCCGAATCGCTTCTAGGGCATCGGCCGTTAATGGCTCTGGGGCCGGCTCACTTTCTTCAACGTCAGTATCCGCTTCTGGCTCCCAGCTCGGATCATAATTGAGCGCAGTATCTTTGGGCAGATTCTCTCGATCGCCATAAGGCGGCAGTGTCCAACGATCGATCGTTTCGGCGTCAGCTTCGTTGGCACGAATATAGCCACGGCGTTTATCTAAACTCATCGACAACCTCTACGCGAAAGAAAAGCAACTTATACAAACTCATCACCGCCGCCACCAGTGAGCATCAGCTCACCGGCATCGGCAAGGCGACGCGCAACGGAAAGGATTTCTTTTTGTGCCCCTTCAACATCGGAGACACGAATTGGCCCCATGGCTTCGATATCATCTTGCAGCATTTCGGCCGCACGTTTAGACATGTTGCGATAGATTTTCTCGCGTAAATTATCTTCCGCTCCCTTAAGTGCTTTTTGCAGCACTTCTTGCGGCACATCGCGCAATAGGGTCTGTATACCGCGGTCATCCACATCAATTAAGTTGTCAAAGACAAACATCAAGTCTTGGATTTGTGATGCCATCTCTTCGTCCTGATCACGAATGGAGTCCATTAAGACACCTTCTACACTGTTGTCCATGTAGTTCATGATTTCGGCAGCCGCTTTTAAGCCACCAATTTTGGCGGCTTGAGCACCCGCTTGGCCAGCAAACTGCTTCTCCATGATTTCGTTTAGTTCGTGTAATGCCGCTGGCTGGACTTCTTCTAAGTTGGCTATCCGCATCATCAGATCGAGCCGGTCACGCTCAACAAACTGGGAGAGAATTTCTGCCGAATGTTCAGGATCTAAGTATGACAGCACGATAGTTTGAATCTGCGGGTGCTCGTTGATGATGATGCTGGCGACTTGACGCGGATCCATCCATTTGAGTGAGTCTAAGCCTTTGGAGCCACTGCCAAGCAAGATTTGGTCAACCAAGTTATTAGCTTTGTCTTCACCCAGCGCCGCCACCAGTGCGTTACGCACAAAGTCTTCGCTTCCCATCCCAATCGATGTGTATTTTTGGATTTCTTCCAAAAACGCACGATGCACCGCCGCGACCTTGTCCGAGTTAAGATCGGTCATTGATGTCATCGCCGAACCGACTCGCTGCACTTGTTTAGGTTCGAGGTGTCGAATGATGCTTGCTGCATCTTGCTCACTTAAACTTAACAGTAAGATGGCGGCTTTCTCAATCCCACTTAAAGAGCTGATATCGAAACTTGAGCCGGCTTGCTCTTCACCCGTGTTTGCGACTTCATTTGCCATCTTCGGTCACCCAGTTTTTTACCGCTTGTGCGGCCAAGTCTGGCTCATTGGCGACCAGCGCTCGGACCGCTTTTAGCAAGTCTTCGTCTTTATGTAAGTTTGGCAGCTCAACATCTGACGCTGACATGGCAAAATTACTCGAGCCATCGAGCTCTGAACCAATCAAGCCAACGTCATCGCCATCTGGGGTAATGGGTAGGCCATCCGGACCCAAGATTTCGCCATTAGGCCCGACAGTATTGCCATCTTCGTCGATATTGGGGTACAACAGCTTTTTCATCGCTGGGCGAACCAACACCACAATAATCACGATAATGACTAAAGCAGCCGCCAACCAGCGTACCCAATCATTAAAGTTTGGATGATCCCAGATAGCAACATCTTGTTCGGCAGCTTGCTCAGGTTCAACAAATGGTACGGCGATCACTTCAAGCACATCACCGCGCTGCTCACTAAATCCTACCCCGCCCATTAATAAGCGGCGGATTTTTGCCAGTTCATCATCCGTTAAAGGCTCTTTAACCACATCACCGGTGTCCGGATCGACACTTTGCTTAAAATTCACCGCCACTGAAACAGTTTGGCGGTCGATCACGCCTGATTGCGCGCGCCGATGACGAATTGTCGTATCTAATTCAAAATTACGCGTCGCTTCTCGACTGACCGAACCATTTCCGCCTGCGCCATTTTTTAAATCTCGCACATCCTCTGGAATAGAGGCGTCCGCTGGTGGTTGATTGCTTAATGCCCCAGGGATACCAGCCACACGGTCGGAGCCGTTATAATCTTCACGTGTGTATTCACTGCGCGTCGCAGGCGTATTGGGGTTATATTGCCGTTGCGTTTCTTCCAACGAGCTAAAATCCAGGGCAACATCGACTTGAGAGGTATAATTCCCTAAGCCCAAAACAGGGATGAGAATGGAATCAATTTTTTCCCGTAACTGGCGCTCTTGTTTACGTTCTAATTCGTACTCTTTTCGCCGCGCCGCCGACGCTGGATCTTCACTGCCTGAGTTGAGCAAACGTCCATGCTGATCAGTGACGGTTACGCGCGTGGGTTTCAGAGAAGGCACTGCGGAGGCCACCATATCAACAATCGAGTCGACTTCTTCCTGGCCTAGGGTATTACGCCCGCCAAGAGTCAAAAAGACCGTTGCGGACGCTTCTTGGTTGTGACGCACAAAAACACTCTGTTTGGGCAGCGCCAACAGTACTCTCGCGTTTCGCACTTGACGCACTTCTTCGATCGCTGCCGCCAGTTGACGTTCACGACTCAGTTTTAAGCGTTCTGTTTCAAGCTTTTGCGATACACCAAAGCCCATATCATTGAGCAAAATATCGTCGCCCTCTGCCGTGGCTGTATTTAAGCCCGCTCGGGTGAGCCCAAGACGAATGGACGAGTAATCGCTAGAGGGAACGCGGATGGTGTTTCCATCGAGTTGATAATCGACTTTGCTTTGATCCAGGTGATCGAGAACCGGAATAAGCTCTTCCGTTTCGTACGTACCCAGTGGCCGCATCTCTGGCTCTTGTACCCAGAAAAAAAGCATCATGATCAGGGCCACGCAGATCGCGACCGCGAGCACCAAGATCAGTTGACGCACCATGTCGAGATCGCCAAATATCGAATTTGACGACGCCGATTGTTCGAGTGCATCCGGATCTTGCGCGCTTTGCTCCGCGTCTAGCGTTGCATCGGTCGATGGTAATGCTGCTGCACCATCTGACACCGCGAGATCGGTATTTTGATTCTCTTCAGCCACTGATTAATTCCTACATTAAACAGGCATGTTCATTAATTCTTTATACGCTTCAACCAGTTTGTTGCGCGTTTGCACTGTTGCGTCAAAGGCCACACTGGATTTGTTCCGAGCGATCATGACATCCGATAAGCTCACATTACGATCGCCTTCATCAAACCGGGTAGCGAGTTCACCGGATGTTTTTTGCAGTCCATTGACATGATTAATGGCACTGGAGAGCATATCGCCAAACTCTTGGCTAACTTGCTGTCCCGTGGCAGGCTGAGACACATTTTTCGCGGCTACCGCCATGGCTTGCATTTCTTGCGTCAGGGCATTGGCTTTCATCGTCGATCCTTCCTGTGTCAATTTTTTGTCAAATGAGTCAGATTTCTATCAGATATCTGTGTGTTTGCAACTTTGAGACCACTTTAGCAAAAAGCCGCAACACCGCGCGATTATTGGGGAATATCGATGCCAGCATCACGCATTTTGGCTAATTTGTAGCGTAAGGTTCTTGGGCTAATCCCAAGGCGTTCTGCAACATCTTTGCGGCGTCCTTCACAAGCGCGGATCGTTTCTAAAATAATAGAAAATTCCTGATCGCGTAACTCATTGCCCAATCCTACGCTATTGGGGGGCTGCTCAACATGCTCAGTGGCCGTTGGAGGAGAAGCCGGAGCTTGTGCTTGGTGGTTAAAGCGCGTATTCATTACTTGATTTTGTAAGCTAGACGCATCTTGCCAATCTTGCCCCTCCAGTAGAATATCAGAGGCTTGAATGTGCGACTGCGTGGCCAAGATTAATGCGCGTTGCATAACGTTATCGAGCTCTCTGACATTACCAGGCCACGGGTACGCGAGCAGTTTCTGTTCGGCATCTGGATGCAAACTTGGGCAAGGTAAGCCTTGTTTTTGGCAGTGGCGTGACAGTAAATAATGCGCCAGTGGAATAATATCGCCGAGCCGATCACTGAGCGCCGGCCAAGTGATGGGAAAGACATTCAAGCGATAGTAAAGATCTTCTCGAAAGTGGCCTTGCGCTACGTATTCTTTTAAGTCGCGGTTACTGGTGGCAAGCACCCGCAAATCAAGCTGGATACTTTTTCGTCCACCTAAACGCTCAACCTCACGCTCTTGCAACACGCGTAGTAATTTCGCTTGCAACCCAAGCTCCATCTCACTGATTTCATCCAGTAAAATGGTTCCGCCTTGTGCCTGTTCAAACTTGCCCGGGCAAGCCTGAACCGCGCCAGTAAAGGCCCCTTTTTCGTAGCCAAATAACGTGGCTTCTAACATGTTTTCTGGAATCGCGGCACAGTTAATGGCGACAAAAGCGGCATTGGCACGTGCTGAATGATCGTGAATATAGCGCGCCATGACTTCTTTTCCTGAGCCTGAAGGCCCTAAGATCATCACATTCGCATCGGTATTTGCTACTTTGTCTGCCAACGCCAGTAAGGCGACGCTTTTTGGATCTTCAGCAATCGCATCGGAGTCATCGGTTTTGACAGGGGCATAGCGGCTCACCATATTTAACAGCACTTCGGGAGCAAACGGTTTGGCCATGTAATCGATCGCGCCCTCTTTCATCGCCGCCACGGCATCTTCGATGTTGGCATAGGCCGTCATCAGCAAAACCGGTAAATTCGGCATGTGTGTTTTAATCGAGCGCAAAAGTGCAAGGCCATCCATTCCTGCCATTTGCACGTCAGAGACGACAATATCAATGGCCTCTGATTTCAGGGTCACTAAGGCTTGCTCGGCACTGTCCGCTTCTCGCCAGTGATACCCTGCCAGCGCCAGTGTATCGACAAGCGCTTCGCGCAACCCTTCATCATCTTCCACGATTAGCACGGTTGTTTGGCTCATTGTGTTTCTCCTACGCTCTCACCATGATCTGCCACCGCCCCTTTGGCAAGCGGCAAACACAATGTAAAACAGGCCCCTTTTTCAGGCTTAGATTGTAAGGTGAGCTTGCCATCATGGGCATGACACACCATTTGCACAACGGCGAGGCCAAGACCTGTCCCCTGTTGTCGCGTGGTAAAAAAAGGCTCAAGGACTTTGGCATGTAACTCCGGCGCGATGCCTGGCCCGTTATCCGCCACCGAAAGTAAAAGGTTATCGCCCTGCAGCCGTGAATCGACAACGACTTGGCAGCCTTTGCCCGCCACCTGGACAGCATTAATCACAAGATTACTTAAGGCACTGGCTAACGCATTGGGGTTGCCCAACACCTTTACACTTTCGTCGTCACTGTTAATTGCAAAATCAACATCATGTCCTTGAACGACCGCATCCACCATGGGCTCAAATTCATTAAATAGCTGTTCGACACTGAATACCTTGACCACGTTATTGTCGCCGCCTTTGGCAAATAGCAACATGTCATTGACTTGCTTTTCCAGATCATGCAAACGGTCTAACAACTTGAATTGAAAACGCTGCCTGGTCGCATTATTCAGGTTTGGGGCACCTAGGTTGGACGCATACAAAATGGCACTCGATAGTGGCGTACGCACCTGATGCGCTAATGATGCCACCATTTTACCTAACGATGATAAACGTTGTAGATCACTGACACGCGATTGCAATAAACGGGTTTCGGTCATATCGGTAATTAAAATGAGCTGCCCCGAATCGGACGCTGAGATGGCCAGCTTTACTCGCCGACCATCTTTTAGTGATACCTCGTGCCCATCATCGTCACGTGGGGAAAAAGCCCGTTGTATCACCTCAAACCAACGCTGCTGAGTCAATGGCTCACCCAGTAGTCGATGCGCCTCTGGATTGGCTTCAGCAACACGTCCATTGGCGTCCAGCAAGATAACCCCCGCAGGCATAACATCCAGAACTTGCTTATATCGAGTAACTTGTTGATCCACTGATCCAAGTGGCGACGATTGGGTTTCCATTTAAGCAATACACATTTCAATCAAGGTTTTACTCATTTAAGCAGGGATTATGCCATAAAAATAGTCAATAATATCAGCTTGTTGAAGACAAAAAAGCGAAGTCATTTTTTTGACTCCGCTTTTTGACACATTACCGATTTATATTAACTCTTCTTTGTTGAGTCCGTACTTACGCATTTTTTCCACCAAGGTGGTTCGCCGCATACTCAACATGTCCGCGGCTCTGGCGACGACGCCTGACTGCGCCTCTAGTGCCTGCTTGATCAGATCAACTTCTACCTCAGCCAGGGTCTCTTTAAGATTAACGCCCTCGGGAGGCAAACTAGTAAAACCTGGACTGTCAGAAAAGCCTGGCATCTCATCGTCAAACGCGGGAATATCTGGCTCACAAAACATCGCAGTGAGTGCCTCTCGCTCTGCCATTTCGGTGTCTTCTACCGAATACGCTTCTGGCTGAAATTCAGGAATATCACTGTAGCGATATTTCGCGGGAAGGTGATTTACATCCACCATTTGCCCCGGATATAAAATCACCAAGCGTTCGATAAGGTTGGCCAATTCACGCACGTTCCCCGGCCACTGATGTTCCATTAGCGAATTAATTGCTCGCGGTGAAATATGAATTCGTCCATTTCCTTCACCATCTAGACGAGACATCAGTTCGTGGATAAGCAAGGGAATATCGTCAATACGATCTCGCAATGCAGGCATCTCAATCGGGAATACGTTGAGTCGGTAATAGAGATCTTCGCGAAATTCGCCTTCTTGGATCATCGTTTCCAGTGTGCGGTGAGTGGCAGCAACCACTCTGACATTGGCGCGAATACTTTTATTTCCACCCACTCGCTCAAACGTACGCTCTTGAAGGACGCGTAACAACTTCACTTGCATTGGCATCGGCATATCGCCGATTTCATCCAAAAAGAGCGTTCCACCCTCCGCAAGTTCAAAACGTCCTTTGCGCGCTGAAATTGCGCCGGTAAATGCCCCTTTTTCATGGCCAAAGAGTTCACTTTCGAGGAGCTCTCCGGGAATCGCACCACAGTTCACCGGCACAAAAGGACCGGTCGCGCGTGAGGATGAATGATGAATATGGCGTGCAACCACTTCTTTACCGGTGCCAGACTCACCTAAAATCAACACACTTGCCTCGGTTGAAGCAACCTGATCAATTAAATGACGAACCTGTTCAATCACATCGCTCTTGCCAACCATATTATGAAAGGCGGTGTTGTCACCTGCGAGTTGTGGAATACTAAACGCTTGTTTTCCAGCAAACTCACGGCAATGGTGTAAGGCGTCAAACAATTGTGGGTAATTTAACGGTAAGCCCAGTTCGCCGACATAATTAGGCAACCCGGAAAGTTCACGATCATGACGTCGAATCGCAATCACTGGAACATGGTGATAGGTTGCAAGTTGGTCAAGCACTTTCTCTAACAGAGATGTCGAGCGGACGTGACCAAGAAAACATGCGCCCCAGTTTTGCTCCCAGAGTGCATCACTGACATCTGTGGTCGAGTGAAGCGCGTAACGCTCGCCGATAAAATCGAGTATCACGCCGAGATCGTGACGAAACTGGTCATCGTCATCGATAACAAGGATCTTTGCTAAATCTTGCATGTGTGAGATACGTCTGCCCTGATAACTTATTATTATTGTGCCGCTCGTAAGCAACAACAATCTCAATTTTAATCAAGACATTGTAATAGAGAACGCGCATAAGGCAACCGGAGACACAGTAAACCTGTGACTCCAGTGCCATGTCCGTCTTTTGGTAGGCGGTTTAACTGGTCGCTTGGGTCATATTATGGTATTCAGAGGGAATCTGGTCCCAAGCTGATTTTATCTCTCGCAATAGCTCAATCACATCGTCAATGGGTTCTGGCGTATTGTCTAAGTTGGCGGCACTGACTTGTCGAATCATAAAGTCATAAATGGCATCCAAATTATCCGCGATATCACCGCCCTCATCCATAGATAAACAAGCCCGTAGATTGATAATAATATCCAATGCCTTACCTAGGCGCTCACCTTTGACGGATAAATCGCCTTGTGCCATCGCCGCCTTGCCTTGAATT
Source organism: Salinivibrio sp. MA607 (assembly GCF_001996245.1). NCBI lineage: Bacteria > Pseudomonadati > Pseudomonadota > Gammaproteobacteria > Vibrionales > Vibrionaceae > Salinivibrio > Salinivibrio sp. MA607. The sequence goes on from NZ_MUFJ01000013.1 coordinate 41,322, forward strand.
AAACGCTCAATAGCCCCGGCCATCAGCATCTGGATAACCTTATGAGGCGACGCGGCGCTTAACTGACTGTCAACCGAGACCTTCTTATAGGCCTGTAGTGAGCCTCTCATAGTCTTCCTCACCTATTGAAATTTCTTATACAGCTGCACAGACTGCTTCCCCTTGCGCTGCTGTAACAAGCGCTTGGCAGATTCTGCTTTGTGCTCTTCGAGCGTATCAATGAGCGTTTTTGTTCTTGCCAACGCCTCGGACCATTGTGGATGACTCGGCGCCTGTGTTGACGCTGCAATCTTATCGAGCAGCGTTTTTCTATCATGCAATTGTTGAGCCAGCTTTTCTGGATCAATATCACTTAGGGTTAAGTGCTGAGCAATGTCTGCATCCATCACCTCTAACGTGGCGAGCCAATCCGCAATCTCTGTCATGGCTAACCTGGCATGATGTTTTGCATTGCTTGCAATTGAGAACGCATTTGACTCGTTGCTTCTTCCATCGCAGAAAAGCGCTGCATGGTTCGTGACTCTAAGCTTTCCATACGTCTATCTAACTCACGCTGATCATCACGTAATCTCAGCTTTTGCTCTGAAAGCGTGCTTTCACGGTTACTGATCGCCCCACCCGCGCCGGTGAACCCATTGACCACCTGCTCTAATTGACGCGCAAAGCCATCATTGCCACCGAAAAAACCTTCTAAAGCGTTAAAGTTTTGACGCAGCTGGCGGTCTAACACGTTATTGTCGATTTCTAAACGGCCATCCATGGTGGTCGTCACCCCAAGTTCACTCAATGTTTTCATCCCTTCAGGCGCTTTCTCTATCGGGGATGAAAATAAGTTACGTAACCGACTGGTCGCCGTACGTATCACACTTTCACCCGCCAACGGACCGCCTTGTTGCGTTTCGGGATCATATTGGCTAACGGCTTGAGAGACACGGAAGAACGCATTGTAATTATCAACAAAAGACGTAATCGTTGATCGTACCGATTCTCGGTCATGCTCTACCGCCAGTGAAAGTGGCTTATCACTGGTTTGGTCAACTTCTAACGAGACACCCTCGATAGCATTATCAAATGTATTGGTTGTACTGGACACCGAGGCGATACCATCAATCAGTATCTTGGCATCTTGTGCTGCCTGCATTTGCGTCATGCCATTATTAGCTTGTCCAGCTTGAAACCCTAACTGGTGGAGTGCACTGCCTATCTGAGCATCAACATTCACTTCGATCCGATTCGTTTCCCCGGTTTTATTACCGTTTAGCACCATACGTGTGCCACTATCGTCTTTGATAAGCGACGCCTGGATCCCGGGGTTTTTAGGATCGTTGTTAATCGCCCGCACAACGTCAGCCAAGCTGTCTTTGCCTTGTGGTACATCGATCACACTGGTGCGATTACCCATGGTGATCGTAAGTTTACCCGTACCCAACGATGCATCAGGATCGACGCCTGGCGAGACAAGCTTATGAGCCCCCGCAAGTTGCTGTACATCAATCTGATAACGTCCAGGGATGGCGTCCGGTGTTGCCGTAGCACCGAGCGCGTCGGGGTTGCTCACCGATGTGGTTCTCGCCGAAAAACCTTCGTTACGACGAAAATCATACATCTGGGTTTTAAGTGTCGCGAGAGAATCTTTTAAGCGACCAAACGCACTAATGTCGGTTTCAACGTCATTAGTGCGTTTGATAATCCGCTCTTGCTTGGGTGCACGTTCAGCATCCACGATTTTAGTGACCATGGCATTAATATCCATGCCACCGCCCATGCCTGCTGCTTTTACACTCATAACGACTCTCTCACCTCGTTACACCTTCTCTGTGACCAGCCCTCGCGCGTGTTGCGACAATTGCTTAGCAAGCTCTAACATTTCTTTTTCTGGAATTTGACGGATGATATCGCCACTGTTCATTTCATACACGGTGACAATGCTACGTCCTGTGTCTTCATCCAGTCGGAATGCGAGCCCTTTGTTAAAGTCAGACATAAACTCATCTAGCCGGGCGACCAGCTTTTCAAGCTGTTGTCGTTGTAGCTGACGGTTTTCTTCAATGCGCTGCGACTGTTCAACACGCCGTTGCTGCATTGATTCTCGCGCTTCTCGGCGTTCAGCTTGCTGATGCTGATTCACCGGATCAGACTGCGTTTTTCCAACTCTTACATCTTTTGCAATCTTTGTGCCATCAGAGGGTTTTGAGTGCAGCAGGGATGAATTGGAAACGGATGAAATGTCCATTGCTATTCACCTCCAAAAACGTAGCGGCGGCGATTAGGCCGCCGCTCGTGAATGGTTAACCGAGCAAGCTCAGTGCCGCTTGTGGCGCCTGCTTGGCTTGCGCCAAAATCGAGGTACCAGACTGCTGCAGAATTTGCGATTTGGTCAAGTTCGTTGTTTCTTTCGCGAAATCAACATCACGGATTCGGCTGTTCGAGGCCGATACGTTTTCATTGACGTTATCCAAGTTCGCAATTGTATGGCTCAAACGGTTTTGCTTCGCACCCAATTCAGCACGGTGAGAGTCGATAAATTGCATCGCATTATCGATCATACCGACCGCTTTTTGTGCGCCACCCATAGACGAAACATCCACATCTTTGATGGTTTCATCCACTTTGGTTCCCATGGAGAGCGACGTAGCCAGCGCCCCTGAGAAGGTTGCATCCGAACCTGCCCCAGTGACAATTTGCAGCTCACCGTCTTCCGTCACCGATGCACTGAGTTTATCGTCAGCCTGACCATTAATGTAGGTGGCGATTTCTTCAATGTCATCACCCGCTTTGGCGTTCACATTGATGGATGTTGATGTGCCATCCGCATTGGTGATGTTGATTGCCATGGTTGCACCGGCAGTAGCTGTCCACCCTGCTGACTTACCATTCGCAGCCGTAAAGCTAGCGCCACCCATTTCACTGTGGTCAGCGCGGATGTTTTTGAACTCCATCATCACCGCTTCACCAGCATCAGCACCTACTTGGAACGAACGCGTACCAAATGTGCCGTTGAGAAGCTTAGCACCACCGAACGAGGTGGTTTCTGCGATACGGTTCAACTCATCTTGTAACGCCACAACCTCTTCTTGGATTGCACCACGCTCAGCATCACCGTTTGCACCGTTAGCGGATTGCAGTGACAAGTCACGCATACGTTGCAAGATGTTGCTTGACTCTTCCATCGCCCCTTCAGCGGTTTGCGCCATTGAGATACCGTCATTGGCATTTCGAACAGCCACACCCAAGCCACTACTTTGTGCCATCAAGCGGTTAGAAATCTGAAGACCTGCCGCATCATCTTTAGCACTGTTGATACGAGAGCCGGATGACAAACGCTCCATTGAGTTGTTCAGCGCATCGGTTGAATTATTCAAAAATCGCTGAGCTGTCATCGCAGGGACGTTAGTGTTAACAGTAATAGCCATAACTATTCTCCTTAGGTTCTAGGTCCGGCTTCGCCCAGCTGACCAGGGAAAACCAGTGTAAAATTGTTCACAACCCATGTAGCGGCGCACGTTGAGAAAGCTTTAGCTTTTTTGTTGTGCGTGTCGGTATTAATACCGATGCCGTATGGCGCTATGAAGGTTAACGCCCAAAGGAGAGATATCTTTAGTGGGATTTTAATAAAAATTGGCATAAAAAAAGCGGCAACCGCTTGCCGCTTTTTTTTACCTGTAAAAACGAGAGGTTATTGCAGAAGGTTCAATGCTGCTTGCGGCATCTGTTTGGCCTGAGCCAGCATCGAGGTACCCGCCTGCTGTAGGATTTGACCTTTGGTCATTGCCGTCGTTTCACGTGCAAAGTCTGTGTCTCGAATACGACTGTTTGAAGCCGACACATTTTCCTGGATATTCGACAAGTTGCTAATGGTGTGGCTGAGTCGATTTTGCTTCGCGCCCAAATCCGCCCGCTGACTGTCGATATAACGCATCGCCGAATCGACAACGCCAACAGCCATTTGAGCACCACCGACATCGGACACATCGAGGTCTGCCGCTGTCACTAAGTCACCGTTACCCGAAACCATGCCCAGAGAGGCGGCGAGTCCACCACTAAAATTGACGGCGCCTGCGACTTTATTCTCTTCAATAAAGATTTGCAGCTGTCCTTCCTCGTCAACGGACGCGGTGAGCATTTCATCTGACTGACCGTTGATATAGCTTGCCAGCTCTTCCACATCATCGCCTGCTTTCGCGCCGATACTTAAGCTGACGTTTTCACCCTCTTTCGTGGTAAATTGCAGCTGTAATGTCGAGGCTGCACCATCCACTTCCCAGCCAGCTGATTTGGGTTGACCACCAACAAATTCTACGCCACCCATACGGAAATCATCTGCACGAATGCTCGAGAGTCCCATAATGATCGCTTCACCGGCATCCGCACCAATTTGGAACGAGGCTTCACCAAACGAACCATTCAGTAATCGACGTCCACCAAAGGCTGTCGTTTCTGCAATTCGGTTCAGCTCATCTTTCAGTGCCTCGACCTCTTCTTGGATAGCCACACGTTCAGATTTACCATTAGCACCGTTAGCAGATTGCAAGGAAAGGTCCCGCATACGCTGCAAAATATTGGTAGACTCTTGCATAGCCCCTTCGGCAGTCTGGGCAATCGAGATACCATCATTGGCGTTCCGCATTGCCACATCAAGCCCTCGAGTTTGGGCCACTAATCGGTTAGATATCTGCAAACCCGCCGCGTCGTCTTTAGCACTGTTGATTCGGCTACCTGACGACAGACGTTCCATTGAATTGTTCAACTCATCGGTCGCTTTATTCAGGTAACGCTGCGCAGTCATCGCAGACACGTTGGTGTTAACTGTTACACCCATTTTGCTCTCCTTTGACTTTCGCTTGCTTTGCGAAACAGCCTACCCGCGACGTGTTGCACTGTGTAATGGCGGTGCTGCGGGAACAGCTTGTTAATCAGTTTTAGTCTCAGCCCGTTCAAAAACTGGCCGCTTGGTTGATTAAATACAATATATGTGCCAACTTTTTAAAATATATCCAAATCAGTATCTTACTAGATTTTTGTTGTATAATAGAGCGCAATAATGACAGCGGAATCTGCCGATTTTCTGTACCAGCGGCAATATAGCGGCAACGCCTCGCCTTCGGTTGCCGGCATGACCGGTCTATCGCTTGTCGATGTACGCTTGCAAATAGGCGGCCAACTCCGGTAACGACTGAGCTAGAAGGCATATTTTTTGCAGATATTGTTTGCAGATAGATAACACTCATCATCCCACCAGCGTCTGGACACTAAGTCGAGGCAATCATAAATAACAGGACGAAGTCACTGATGACGCAAGAAAACGACGGTCAAACGAATATGACGCTGGATGACGCGTTCCAGCTCGGTATTCGCCTCTATCAAGACGGCAATAAAGTCGATGCACGGCAAGTTTTTGAACAGATACTGAGCCAGGCGCCAGATACCGTTCCCGTGCGGCAGGTTCTCGCCGTATTAGATGCGGAACAAGGGCAATATCGCCAAGCGATGACACATCTTGAACATGCCCTTGCGCTCGCGCCTGATGATCACTCTCTGTTGTTCGACAAAGCGCAACTGCTCACCCAGCAAGGCCACAACAAAGCGGCCTTAGACATTGTCGACGCTTTGTTTGCCGCCGCTCCCACCACCCAAGATATCCTTAGTTTACGTGAACAATTAACCGCAAAACTTGGCTTGCAAGGTGAGAGCCGTCGTACACATGCTTTGCGTGATGAATTGCATCAAATTAAAAATCAAGGTCTGGCTGAGGAAATCAACAAAACCATGGCGTTGGCCGCTAATTTGATGAAGGATGGCCACACGGCACAAAGCGAACAACTTTATCAAACGATACTAACGCTTGAACCCGACTACCCTCCTGCATTGATGGCGTTGGCTCAGCATGCGCTTGATGAACAAGAATACGGTAAGGCCCAGCAGCTCTTATTACGCGGTAATGACAAAGCGCAATCTCATCAAGTGTGGCAACTGCTTTTGGTAAGAGCAGAGTCAGGGCTCGGTGCGTATACAAGCGCTCGCCAACGCTGCTTGCAAGCCCATAAGCAAACTCAAGATCCAGCCTTTTTGCACCAACTGTTGGTGGTGTATCTCAAGGAAGCCAATTGGTTGGAAGCGAGTAAACTGGCCAAGCAATGTTTGCGTGATGACCCCGAGCGCGGAGAATTACACTATGCCTATGCCCGTGCTACCTTCGAGCGACTCAAGCAGCATCATCAGTTTACGCAAGATAAATTGACCGATTGCTACCAGATCCACGAGAAGGCTCTCGTTCATGTCAGCGATAAACAAGCGAATACCTTAAATGCACAATTAGGCGAGCTCGAGTGGTATATGGGAAATATCGATCAAGCCCAACATCGCCTAGAAACGTTATTAGCGGCGCAACCCGATGATCATGCGCTGCGGTTTAACCTTGCCTTTGTCTATCGTACCCAAATGGCGTGGGATAAGTTTTACTCGGCGAATGAAGCAGGACTTGATTGCGGCCGTCGACTCAAATACCACGGTGATTTACCCCGTTGGGATTTGTCGCGACCACAAACCGATGCCGTACTCATTATGCCTGAGCAAGGTGTCGGGGATGAACTCGCCTATTTTCATAACGTGGCAATGGTGGTTGAGCGTGCTCGAAAAGTGTACGTTGGCTGCGATCCGCGTCTAGAGCCCTTACTAAGTCAAGCATTTCCAAGTACAGAAATTGTGCCGATTTCTCGCAAAGATGGAAAAGATATTTTCGTCCCTGAGCATGTTCTCGCTGACATTGATAGTTGGGTGGCCGGTGGATCACTGGCAGGGTTGTGCTATCACCACTTTGACCGTCATCTTTATCAGCAAACCTATATTGTTCCTGATGTCGCACCCCATGCGCCTTGGATAGCACCGTTAGCTAAATTGCATCAGAAAGGGCCTGTGTTTGGGCTATGCTGGCGCAGTGGTCTTGCGGCTGCCACCCGTAACATTCACTACTTGGTGGCTGAAGAATTAGCAGGCTGGATAAAAGCCGTTCGCCAGCTTTGTCCTAGCGCCCAGTTTGTCAATTTACAATATGGTGAGTGTGAAAAAGAGCTGAGTAAAATCAAAAAACAAACGGGCGTTGAGATCGTGTCACTGCCCGGATTGGATCTTAAAAATGATTTTATGGGGACCGCGCATGCGATCAAACAGCTCTCGGGGGTATTTACCGCGGGGACAGCGGTGCATCGGCTGACGGTTGCCGTCGGCACACCTTGCTATGTGTTTTTTGCCGGCCATAAAGAGAGCGATATACAAACGCCAGAGTCGATGCCGGGCTACGCAGAGTATGCGTTTAGTTATCCGCCAATGATCAAAGACAAACAGCCACTGCTTGATGCGATAGCACGCCGTATGGTTGACGATCTCGGTCGGTAAAAAGGGGGGAATCACCCTCTACCAATAAAAACGGGGCCGCTGAGACGGCCCCGTTTTTTATTCACCCCTGGTACCTTGCGGTAACCTAAGGCTTCAACCTTGGGTTAGATATAATTAAACAACGAAAGATCTTTAGTCTTAGCAAATGCCTGCTGGGACGCTTGCAGTGCCAGCATATCTTCGTTCATATCGATGGCGGCTTGGGTATAATCTAAATCTTCCATGGTACCCAAAGAGCGATTCAACACTAATTTAAAATCTTTATGCATGCTTTCTTGTCGATCGAGCGTGGTCAACCGCGTTCCCACTTCTGAGCGTGCTTTGTTCAAGTGTTTAAAGGCGGCTGAAAACTGCTCAGTGACTTGATGGAGCTCTGCCGTGGCCGAGGCATCATCGATATCCGCATACGATAAAGCCGCACCATTTTTAAACGCATCGAAGATATTGAAGCTATCTTGTCTTTCTAAGTTAATAGTATCACCCGGCCTCATCTCACCTTCAAAGGTCATTTTGAGCGTGTTCCACTCAATGCCGGTTTGCGGATCGTAAAGGCCAGCACTGACTTCGGTGCCATCTTGCATCAGTGAGTACGTGGTATCACCACTCGCATTCACATCAAACGACACCGAATAGTTGGCCGTATCAGCATCATTGCTATTTTCCGCGTTTGCCAGCAACAGCAGAGATCCATCTTCAAGATCGTATTCCGGTTGATAATCGCCAAAAGGGTTATCAATTTCCATAAACATCTTATCGCCGGGATCGGAGGTCGGCACTTCTACTGCAGGCGCTACTTGAGCCGTACGAAAGTAACTGTCGCCGGCATAACGGACATTGCCTTGGGTATCACGATAAAAAGGCTGGGTACTGGTTTGGGTGCCGGAGAACAAGAAGTTGCCTGACTCGTCCTTGGTGTTCACCAAGTCCATAAAGTTATCAAACATTCCTTGCAGATCTTGGCGGTGCGCAGTGCGGTCTTCCACCGATAACGAACCATTAATCATCGCCATCACTTTACGCTTGGCGCCATCCATGATTTGCTCTGATTCATCAATAGCGATCTCTTCACGTGTTTGACGATTTCTCGCCAAGGTGATCGAATCAATAAACTGATCAATCTGCTCATCTTGCTGGCGAAAGTTCTGAATATAGATTGATGAGACGGGGTCATCGCCGGATGTGATCACACGTTTTCCGGTCGCCATTTGCTCCTGATTATCTTGCACCTTTACATTTTGGCGCATAATGTCGTTGGAGACAGATTGGTAATTATGAAAACTAGCAATACGACTAATCATACTGATCGACCCTTATCGCGTTGCATTGAGCAGAGAATCAAAGGTTTCATTGGCCGCAGTCATGATGCGTGACGCCGCCATATAAGCGCGTTGAAACTTCATCATATTCGCCGCCTCTTCATCAAGGTTAACCCCAGACACTTGGGCGACACGTCCTTCTGCCGCATCATGTTCAACCATACTCACATCCTGCAAACGCTCATACGACGCTTTTTGCACCCCTAAATCGGTACTCAGCCCTTCATAGACATCAAGCACGGTGGAGCGGCCATTATCCATCAACTTTTGCGTTTGCAACTCTTGCATGCGAATTAAGTTACTGTTGTCGCCATCCGCCGGGATCAAGCTTACGGCCAAGACATCGTCAGGCACCGCTTTATCATTAAGATCAATCACGGTCCCATTCACGTCTATCGGCCCACCAGGTGGATAAGCTTGAGGCGCAACCAAGATTTGACCTTTGGTGTCTGTCACCGCAAATTGGCTGCCATCCGGTGAGATTCGAACTTGAAATTCTTTTTGTCCGCCACTTTGCAGTACACGGACGTCGCCCTCACCTTTACTCACCGAGCTACCACTAATATAGCTTTGTGCGGCAATATCAGCAGGATCTTCCATCGCCACCCGCATTTGCCCTGCCGCTGACCGTGCCGGGCGAATTAATACTCGCTCATTGGCCGCCAATCCTGCATCAATTTGAACACGCATTCCGTCCACATTGAAGCTGGGAGGCGTACCACTAGGGGTAACGGCGGATTGTTTGCCGTCTGGGGCGGTCAGCGTATATTGTGTGCCATCGAACTTAAGTTGATAGTCACCCGGTTTAAGCTTTTGCAAATCATCGATATAAACTTTAAGGTCCGCGGTGGAGTCACCGTTTTGAACCACGCGAGAACGGGCGATGCGATCACTGTTAAAATCGGTAAAGATATTTTTGCCCACTTCACCATTAAGATCGAAGCCTTGTCCCTGCAAATCATTCAACGCCTGAGAAAACCCAATCGACATTCGGCCTAACTCGTCACGCGCTTGGCTGAGTGTGTCATCACGGTACTCAAATAATGCACCAAGTTTACCGCGAATATCGCTATTCGAAATGGCTTTCACACTCTTACCTTCAACGAGGGCTAAACGACGCTCTTGATGATCCGGCTCACCCGGCAAGGTAGTTAACTCACTGCTATTCATCCCGGATACCAGCATATGGCCACTGCCAATGATGACATTAAAAAGACCATCTTCGCGTGCATTCACGCTTACCTGGGTGTACTCAGACAGCTCTCGGATCAATTTATCATGACGGTCCAATAGGTCATTAGCTTCGGCGGGGGTTTTAAGTATTGCCTTATGCACATCCACCAGCTCTTGGCCGATGTCGTTCATTCGCTTTACCGTGGCATCAATTTGTGACGAGGTATCAATTGATTGCTGCTGTAACACGCCATAAACGTCATTCATGCCGGCAGCGACCATTCGCGCTTTTTCGAGCACGACTTTTCGCGCCCCCATATCACTGGGGCTATCAGTTAACCCTTTAACCGCGCCGTAGAATTCATTCATGTTTTCAGGAATTTTTTTGGCTGAATGCGCCATCATATCGTCGAGTCGACCGAGTTGATCGTTGCGCGCGGCGGCGTGAGACAAGTTCGAGGTCGCCACATTCAGTTCATTAACCGCGAACTTATCATAGTTACGGCGTACCGCAGCAGCATGAACACCGGTACCGTAATTGTTGCCACCCCAAAATTGCGGATCATTGGTTTGTTGCTCAACGGATTGACGGCTATACCCTTCCGTATTCACGTTAGAGATATTGTGACCTGTTGTATTCAGCTGTCGCTGCGCAGTCAGTACGCCTTGCGATCCAAGGGAAAGCAGGTCCAAGCCCATTGTGCCTCCAAGTAACCCGGCAATTAAAACGAGATAATCAAAGTAAAGCAAAAATCAGGCCAGAGAAGGTAGAGGGGTTTTAAAGCGATGTAAAACAAGATTTTAACTGATTTAAAGGCATCAAAAATCAAGCTGAAATAAAAAACGGCAAGCCTTTGCCTGCCGCTCAATTACTCCATCATGCCACGGACTTGATCGAGCACACGGATAACTTTGTCGGCATACTCAGGATCAGTGGCATAGCCCGCTTGGTGGAGTTCGCGAATAAACTGTTCAGGTTGCGCAGATTGAGACAGGGCTTGCTCATAACGGGGGTTTTCTCGTAAAAACGAAACAAAATCATCAAAACTCTCTTGATAGGATGGATACGCGCGGAAACTCGCCGTTTCTTTCACCGGGATCCCATCATACACTTCGAGTGTTTGCGTCGCGACTTTGTCTCCGCTCCAGCGTGGATCCGCTTTAATATTGAACAAGTTATGGCTGCTATCACGGGCATTGGCGATCACTTTTTTACCCCAGCCGGTTTCCAAGGCAGCTTGTGCTAAAATGATCGCTGGATCAGTGCCGAGTGCCCGTGCCGCGCGTCGTGCATGAGGCGCTAAGGTATCAACAAATGCGGCAGGCGAATCAAAGCCTTCATTACGTTGTCCCGCCTCACTTCCCGCTGCCGGTGGGGCAATCGACTGGCTATCCAGCGCAGCAATCGCTTTTTCTGCCGCCTCTCGACTTCGATTTTGATCCAAAGGCAAAGATTGCGCCGATGTGCGCGCCGCATCTTCCAAGTCAGGTTCACTATCGCCCAGAGCCTGGCCCAGTTGTTCCACAATCATATCAGCCAGCCCCAGCGATCCCTCTCGGCTGAGTTCACTTGCCATTTGTTCGTCTGCCATTTGCTCATAAAACTTAGAGGTGCGATCGTCGATGAGATCGGACTCGAACGCTTCATTGGCATCACGCATTGATTTAAACAGCATCTGGGTGAACAAGGCTTCAAATTGCTCAGCCGCGGAGCGTAATGCGGCACTTTTATCGCCATCGCCATTCTTAGTCGCTTGACGGCGCAACGAATCAAGCTGGCTAATATCGTGTACAAATTGACTATCAACAGGAGATTTCATTGCTGTCCCTTATATGACTATCAACTGGCCATCGATGGCACCCGCTTGCTTTAGCGCTTGCAAGATGGCCATCAAGTCTGAGGGGGCTGCCCCCACGCCATTGACTGCGCGAACTAAATCGTCCAAGGTCACGCCTGGTTTAAAGTGGAACATTCGCCCTTCTTCTTCTTCGACATTGATCTCGGTATCCGGTGTGACTACCGCTTCCCCACCACCGAGTGGGTTGGGCTGATCGACATTAAAGTCTTCTTGAATCGAGACGGTCATGCCGCCATGCGTAATTGCAGCTGGACGAAGGCGCACATTTTGTCCCACCACAATGGTGCCCGTACGAGAATTGACGATGATTTTAGCCGCACCATCTCCAGGTTGAAATTCAATATTTTCTAAGGTGGATAAAAACGCGACCCGCTGGCTCACATCACGTGGCGCTCTGACACGCACCGACGTAGCATCCATCGCAGACGCTGTTGATGGTCCTAGAAAGCGGTTAATCGCATCCGCCATACGTTGAGCGGTGGTAAAGTCGGATTGAAAAAGATTAAAGGTAAGGTGATCACCTCGACCAAATGGATTCGGCACTTCGCGCTCGACCGAGGCTCCGTTCGTGATTCGCCCCACAGTAGGGGTATTCCCCACCAGTTGTGAGCCATCGGCCCCCGTGGCACTAAACCCACCGACAATTAAGTTGCCTTGTGCGGTGGCATAGACGTTGCCATCCAGCCCTTTCAGAAAGGTTTGGAGCAAGGTTCCCCCTCTTAAACTTTCCGCCGAGCCAATCGATGACACAGTCACGTCAAGTTTTTGACCCTGTTTGGCAAACGCAGGGAGGTCTGCGGTCACTGCGACTGCGGCGATATTGTCTGATTGAGGGGTTGTATCAGTAGGAAGTTCGATACCAAAGTTATTTAGCATCGACTTAAAACTTTGGTCAGTAAAATCAGTGCTTTCACCTGTCCCCGGCAAACCGACCACTAAACCATAGCCCGTCAACGTGTTACTCCTGACCCCAGCAACCTCGGCAACGTCTTTTATTCGAGCCGCAAGACTTGGTGTGGCTACAACCAGCAAGACTATCGATAACAACCACTTTTTCACGTCAACTCTCCGTCACAATATAGGGCTACAAGGTGACATTAAAGAATCGTGCCAACCAGCCTTGTTCTTGGGTATCTTGTCGCTCGCCGGTACCGGAATATTGAATTCTGGCATTGGATATACGGGTTGAAGCAATGGTGTTATCCGGACCAATATCGGCGGGTCGAATGGTACCGCTCAAGCGAATGTATTCATCGCCTGAGTTCAGCGTTAACCATTTTTCGCCGCGCACCATTAAGTTGCCATTGGCCAACACATTAATCACTTGTACCGAAATAGAGCCTTGCAGACTATTACTTTGATCTGCCGATGAAGAACCCGTTGATGAATTATCATTGCTCACTTCATACGACAAGGTGCGCTCACCAATGGTGATTTCTTCCCCTCCTAAGGACAGAGGATCCATGCTCAAGTCGTTTGACTTGGCCAAATCGGAGCTCGCACTTTTTTGAGCCTGAGTGTTTTCCTCAAGCATGACCGTCACGATATCCCCAAGTCCACTGGGTTTTGAGCCATTATATAAATCACGCTGTTGGCTGGTATTAAACAGAGACCCTGTCGCCGTTGCATAGTGCTCCGGAGGCTGTTGCGGGCGAATCGGAGACCAAGACGGATCGTCAGCTTTGGGATCTTCACGTTGACGTAACAAACCAATCAAGCCCTCACCTTCCGGTGTTGTATCGCCTTCAACCGCATCCGTGGTCGAGGTGGCTTGGTCAAGATCACTGCCTGTATCTTGCTGCCCCGGCAATGAACAACCGCCCATCCCTAGGAGCGTGGCAAAGAAAAGGCCCGATATTAATCCACGTTGCACCGTCATCATTGCCCCCCTTATACCTTCACCATGCTTATAACTGTTGATTTACGTAACTGAGCATCTGGTCAACGGATGAGATAACTTTAGAGTTCATCTCATAAACACGTTGGGCTTCGATCATATTGACCAGTTCTTCGGTCACATTGACGTTTGAAGTTTCGAGCATCGATTGTTTTACTTCGCCAAACCCATTCAGGCCTGGTACGCCTTCTTGCGGATCACCACTGGCGCCTGTGGGTAGGTAGATATTCTGACCAACCGGCTCCAAACCACCTGGGTTAATAAAATCCACCGTCGTGATTTGACCCAAGACTTGGTTTTCTTGCTGACCGCGCAAACGGACAGAGACTTCGCCATCCGTGCCGACGGTCACCTGTACAGCATCATCCGGTATCGTGATTTCAGGCTCCAGTGTATAACCCGACCCTGAGGTAACGATAGTCCCCTCATCGTTGAGGGTGAACTGACCATTGCGTTGGTAACCCATGTTGCCGTCGGGGAGCAACACTTGGAAAAAGCCATCGCCTTCGATCATCATGTCGAGCGCATTGTCTGTTGTTTGTACATTACCATTGGTATGGACACGCTGAGTGGCAACGACCTTTGACCCTGCCCCCAACATCAAACCACTCGGCAGCTCTGTGTTCTGAGATGATTGGCCGCCCGGTTGATTAATGTTTTGATAAAAAAGATCTTCAAATACCGCGCGTGACTTTTTAAAACCGACCGTTGATGCGTTGGCTAGGTTATTCGAAATCGTCGAAATATTAGTTTGCTGCGCATCAAGTCCGGTTTTGCTGACCCATAATGCTGGATGCATAATTACTTCCTCTTAATAAACCTTAGCCAAGCCGCAATAACGATGAAGACGACTCGTCCATTTTTTCTGTGGTTTTCATTAACTTCACTTGCATTTCAAAGTGACGTTGCAAGTCAATCAGCCCCGTCATTTCACCCACTGCGTTAACGTTACTGCCCTCTAAAGCTCCCGTTTGTAACGTCACACCTGCATCCGCTGGAAATACGGTGCCAGGTTCTTTGGGCTTAAATACCCCATTTTTATCTTTGAAAAGGTCTTGGTTATCTGGACGAACGAGTTTAATTCTATCCACCACTTCCATAGCATCAGGCGGCGCCCCCTGGGGCAATACCGAGACGCCCCCCTCTTTTCCGACTTCAATTCTTGCCGCCGGCAAAGGAATAAAGATCGGCCCGCCATTTTCACCCAAAATGAGATTGCCGTTACTGTTCTGAAGTAACCCAGTTTGATCCACTTTCAAGTGACCGGCACGGGTGTAGCCTTCTTGGCCTTGGCTGTCTAATACCGACATCCAGCCTTCACCTTGAACGGCCACATCAAGATTACGGCCGGTTGTGATGGTGGAGCCTTGCTCGAAGCTATAACCAGGTCGCTCAGTCATATTAAAAACTCGGCTTGGTAATCCCTCACCGTAAGCTTGCATAGAGCGTGACTGCTCAAGATCAGCTCGGAATCCCGTGGTACTGACATTGGCTAGGTTGTTGGCGCGCAACTGCATTGCCTGCATATCTTGCTTAGCGCCACTCATGGCGAGGTATAACGCGCGATCCATATTGGTTGCCTCCACAATCGTTCTGTAGGTAACAAAGCAAGGAGCGTGCCATTAATTAAATGCATGTTTTTTCAGAAAGATAGAAAGAGAAAATCAAGAAAGGGGAGATAAAAGCAGTAAACGAAGGCGAGGACTTGCCGCCTGACGGGCAGGCGGCAATAAAAGCGAGCTTAACGGATTTGCAAGATATTCTGTTGCATCTGGTTACTCACTTCCAGCGCTCGCGAGTTCGCTTGGAAATTACGTTGCGCGGTGATCAAATCGACCAGCTCTTGAGTCATATCGATATTAGATTGCTCAATGGTCCCGCTTTTCACTTGACCAAATGCGCCTTGCATCGCCTCACCAAAAATGGGATCGCCCGAGTCTTGGGTGATATCCCACTGGGTGTTACCCACCTGTGCTAAGCCTTGCTGGTTGGCAACACGCACCATGCCAACCCGGCCTAATGCGATGTTTTCACCATTACTGTAGGTCGCCATAATGGTCCCTTTCGGATCAATATCGACCTTGGTCAAATAGCCTGTCGTCGCCCCATCATCAGAAAATTTGCGCATCTCAAACGGCGCGGCATACTGAGTCGGGTTATCAAAGTTGAGCGTGAGCTGCTGATCACCGTTGGCACCGTTCATCTCTAATCCAGCGCCTGTTGGGCCCAAGGCATCGGTCACGATCGGATTACCGCCATTAATATTGTTCACTGAACCATCTGAGTTAAAGTCGATGGTGTGACCAACCTGTCCAGTGGCATTGGTTGAATTGCCACCTTGGATATTCACCGGCTTTTCACCTTCAGGATCCGTCATGGTGTAATACACAGACCAGCTATTGGGATTGGCCGGATCGTTACCTTTCACATAATACGTCGACAACTTATACGGCTGACCAAGCGAATCATAAACCGTTGCAGAGGTTTGCTTGTTGTAGGTTTCAGGGTCTTCAAAATTAAACTGGGTCGGATCTTTTTGCGCACCGCCGGCTGGTAAGTTCAAACCAATATCAACATTTTGTGACGCACGAGGCTGACCAAACTGATCCGGTACATTAAGAGACTGAGGCTCATAAGAAGAGACCTGCTGGGTATCAGGATCGACATTGTAACCGAGCAAGTACTGACCTTCGGAATTGATAATGTCGTTATTTTTATCAAGGTGGAAAGCACCGTTGCGGGTTAAATGGTAATCATTGTTTTGCAGCTTGTCATTTGACACACCGAAGAAGCCATTGCCGCTAATCCGCAAATCGAGCGGATTATTGGTATAAATACTCGAGCCTTCGTGGAATTGCTGCGCCACGGTCGATGTTTGAACACCTGTGCCGTTGGTAGTCTTCGAGTTTGAGAAGATCGACGTCGAATACACATCACCAAACTCTGCGCGAGATTCCTTAAAGCCATAGGTATTGGCATTAGAAATGTTGTTACTGGTGGTGTTCATGTCTTTCTGGGCCGCACCAAGGCCACTTAACGCAATATTAAAACCCATTGCTTTTCACTCCTAATAAATCGGTCAGCCTTTCGTCACATTACCGACGTCGGCATTACCGACCTCTAGCACTTCAGCCAGTTTCATCGGTGAGGAAAAGCCAGCAATATTTAACATCACATTGCCACCACCATTCCCCAGCAAAACACTATTCACATTGGCATAGGTGGACACATCAAACTCTTGTGTCTGTCCATCAACCATGCCACTCACCTTGAGCTTGTAAGTGCCCTCCGGCATAGGATTGCCGTTGTCATCCATCCCATCCCATTCGACGCGATGATCACCCGGTGGTTTGGCACCCATACTGAACGTTCTCAATAGTTGTCCTTGTTCGTTCTCAATTCGAACATTGACATTATCTAGTGCTTGAGGCAGCTTCACCATGCCTGCGACACCGCCCGTATCTCCTTTGACACCGGTGGAGCCGGGAACTAGCACGTCACGTCCTACTAACGATGACGCTTGTAATGCCTGGTTGGACGTAATCGACTCATTGAACGTATCAAACTGCTTGTTCATTTTGCCGATGCCCTCTACCGTGGCAAACGACGCCATCTGTGAGATCATTCTGTCATTATCGACAGGTTTGGACGGATCCTGCTGTGACAGCTGCTTGGTGAGCAATTTGAGAAAGTCTTCCTGTTCGAGTGCTTGCTTACCCGTGGTCGAGTCTTGCTTCTCTTGCAGTTTTTTCTCTTGCTGCGCCTTTAGCTGGTCAATGTAGGACAGTCCGTTACTTGAACCTGTACCGTCAATTCCGGCCATCTTCGCCTCCTACATTACTGACCCATCTGAAGCGTACGCATCAGCATTTGTTTACTCGCATCGGCCACCTGAACATTGGTTTGGTAAGATCGCGACGCAGAAATCATGTTCGCCATCTCTTCCATCACATTCACGTTCGGTTTAAAAATATACCCCTCGTCATTCGACATCGGATGGTTGGGGTTATATTCCGCGCGTAATGGTTTCTGGCTCTCGACAATACCATCAATGTTGACCGGCACACTTTCGCCCTGCTGCTTAAAGCGATTAAGCTCCGCAGAGAAAATCGGATGCCGTGCTCGGTATGTCTCTTCAGCAGAGCTACTCACCGAATTGGCATTGGCCAGGTTGCTTGATGTGGTGTTCAATCGTACTGATTCGGCGCTCATGGCCGATCCCGACACGTTAAAAATATTAAACAAACTCATCGATTATTTCCCATTCAATGCCTTCTTCATATTCTTGAACTTAGAGCCAAGAAAATCGAGTGAGGCCTGGTATTCCAGTGCGTTCTGCATGAACAAATTCTTTTCTAGCTGCGCATCAACCGTATTACCATCGCCCGTATCCGGCTGTGATGGGACACGGTACTTTTTCTCTCCGGTCACCCGGCTAGAGGCAGCGATGTGCCGCTCATTTGTGCGACTTAGGCCAATACTTGCCTCGGAGCTTGCCGCCTTGAGCGCGCGTTGAAAGTCAATATCTTGCGCTTTGTAGCCTGGCGTGTTGGCATTAGCGATATTGCTAGACAAGGTCTCTGCCCGCTTTCCTCTTACGCCAACGGTGTGCTGGTGCACACCCAATGCATTGTCAAATGTAATCGCCATGGACAACCTCCGAATTCTTACTGAATAGAATAAAGCAAACAAAGTGCCAAGTTTCGATTTAGCTCTGTTTTTTAAAGTGAACACTAGGTAGGACGCGGGTTCGAAGCACTCATACTTCGACATAATGCAGCGAGGAGGCAGGTGTTAAACAAAAAAGCGGCAAACACTGTGCCGCTTTTTAAAATACTATTTTAACTTGTAGATGATGCCTGGATTACAACGGATCATCTCAAACTTATCGGTTAAACCAGTGAGTGACTCCGACGCCCCGAGAATAAGATACCCACCGGGGTTGAGCGCCCCTGCCATTTGATTAAGCACCTTGGCTTTCATATCCGGAGAAAAGTAAATCAAGACATTACGACAGAAAATAATGTCGAACTTGCCCAGCAAACTGTAGCTTTCCATCAGGTTTTGCGGACGGAAAGTCACCATTCGCTTGATATTGTCTTTGATCCGCATTTTGCCGTCACCCACATCTTCAAAAAAAGTGCGGCGACGCTCTGGAGATAAACCGCGGCCCAACGCTAAGTTGTCGTAGATGCCCTGCCGACACGCCTCTAACATCGACGTGGAAATATCTGTCGCGGTAATACTGACACTGCTCAGCATCCCAGGTTTTCGCTGCTGTGTTTCTGCGACCGTCATGGCAATCGAATAAGGCTCTTGCCCCGATGAACTGGCTGACGACCAAATTTTGATTGGTTTACGTGCTTTCGCCAGCTCTGGAAGTAAACGATGTGCCAAGACTTCATACGGATAGGTATCACGAAACCATAACGTCTCGTTGGTCGTCATCGCATCAATGGCCGCGACAGCTAATTCACGATTTCGTCCAGTGATGACCGACTTGACCAGCTCCGACAGTGACGCCAAGCCAAATTTATTCACAAGTGGGCTCAGGCGGCTACGCACCAGATACTGTTTACTGTCTCCGAGTACGATCCCACACTTGGACTCGAGGTGCTTACAGAAGTCCCGATATTCTTGATCACTGATTGCTACATTTGTCATTAATTCACTCAATCGCTCTGGTTACGTTACGACTTAACCGCTTCAAGGACGGTAGATCCCAGCTCATCTGGATCGAACTTAGCGATAAACGAGTTGGCTCCGACGCGCTGAACCATCGCCTCGTTAAAAACCCCACTTAGTGATGAGTGCAATACTACATGAAGATCTTTAAGACTCGAATCTTTTCTAATCTCAGTTGTGAGCGTGTACCCATCCATTTCAGGCATTTCGATATCGGATATCACCAAGGCCAACTGGCTATAGATACTCCCCTCTGCAGCCATTTCTTTCAGCTTATCGAGCGCTTCTTTGCCATCTTGCACGAGGATAACGTCATAGCCGACACTTTCTACAGCACGTTTCACTTGTCGACGCGCGACACTGGAATCATCCGCTACCAAAACTTGACTAGGCGCGCTTTCCTCTCGCTCTTCACGTTTTGACAAGACTTCTTCACTGATTTCCTCATTCACTGGGGCGATTTCGTTGAGGATTTTTTCGACATCAAGCACTTCAACTAGCTCATTATCGATTTCAGTGACGGCTGTCAGATAATGCGAGCGGCCCGTTCCCTGTGGCGGGGGCAGTATTTTTTCCCAATTCATATTAACAATGCGCTCAACAGAACCCACCAAAAATCCTTGCATGGATCGGTTGAACTCTGAAATGATCACAAATCGATTTTCAGGATCGGGAATAGCTGGCCCACCCGTTGCAAGACTCATATCAATGACAGAGATCGTTTGACCTCGAATATGGGCCACGCCTTTGACAAGAGGATGCAAATTCGCCATCGCCGTCAATCGCGGACACTGCAAGACCTCTTTGACTTTAAAGACATTAATGCCAAAGCGTTGGTTTCTCATCAGGCGGAAAGTCAACAACTCTAAGCGGTTCTGCCCCACCAACTGCGTACGTTGGTTGACCGAATCAAGAACACCACCTGTCATAAGATAAACTCCATATTGCCCCGTTTTTTTTGTAGAGTAGCATGGTAATCATAGTGGGTAATCACATGACTCTCGAGAAAGAAGGGAAATTTCTTCTTTGTCCGCTACCGATGGTTTGGAACTATGTCCAAGATATTACGCTTATTTAGCGTCACTTTGCTCGCAAGCTTTAGCCTAAGTATAGCCGCTGCAACAGTAAGTCAAATTGAAGCGGTACAAGATGCAGCAGAAAAACATGTTGCAGACATTATTTCTGTGCCCAAAAACGGCAAAATCGATATTACAGCAGGTAATCTGGATTCTCGCATGCGTTTAACAGACTGCCCTGTTCCTTTGGATACCGATGTGCCTGGACGACAGCAGCTTAATACGTCGGTTACTGTGATGGTGTCTTGTGATCAAGACAACTGGCAAGTGTACATTCCGGTTAAGATTGAGCTGATGACACCCTCGGTCGTGGCGAAGCGGCCTCTTAATCGTGGCATGACTATTGCTTCAAATGATCTTGCCATTCAAATGGTAAATAGTCGGTTTCAACGCGGTAGAACCTATACTCAGCCCGCCCGCTTGATTGGTTCCAAAGTCAAACGGACGGTGGGGATGGGCGAACCGATCAGCAGTAGTGATGTCTGTGCGGTGTGTCGAAATGATGACGTTTTAATCACTGCACAAGGAAACGGACTCAATATTGTTGCAAAAGGCACGGCATTAAGTGATGGAGCGCTAGGTGAGCAAATAAAAGTCAAGAACAACAAATCTAAACGTCTCGTCGATGCTACAATCTCAGCGGTCGGC
Source organism: Salinivibrio sp. MA607 (assembly GCF_001996245.1). NCBI lineage: Bacteria > Pseudomonadati > Pseudomonadota > Gammaproteobacteria > Vibrionales > Vibrionaceae > Salinivibrio > Salinivibrio sp. MA607. The sequence continues at coordinate 62,368 of NZ_MUFJ01000013.1, forward strand.
GAAGTAACGGTTAATTTCTGACTTTTTACGTCTCAATGCTAAAGTAACTGCAAAATGTGCCGATATGCTGAGCGACGGACTCAAAAGCGACTGACAGTAAGGCAATGTTATGGCGAGTATTGATCAACTACGTGGTAACCAGCAAGCGCTGACCACCACACGAAACACCAGTAACCAGACCAAAACACAAGAGACACAAGGCGGCACGGTCCGTGAACAGCAGGGAGTGAAATCTCAAGACGATGCTGTTTCATTAAGCCAACAAAGCCAGAAGATCGACAAAATGAATCAAGAAATGGCCGCCGAGCCCCACTTTGATAGTGCGAAGGTTGAGCAAATCAAGCAAGCGATTGCTAACGGTTCGTATAGAGTGGATGCTGACAAGCTGGCTGCCAACATGATGCGCTTTGAGAATGATCTAAACGAAAGCTAAGCTGACGGAGTGGTTATGAGTCCTACAGCGCCTTTAATGACGCTTGTCGAGCAACAGCGTGAGTGTGTTCAAGCGCTGCAAACGCTCCTTGAACAAGAAGCCAGTATCATCGCGAGCCGTGTATCGGATGATATCGAAGCCATCGCGAAAGAAAAACAGGCGTTAATCAATGAAATCCAGCGAAATGATGCGCAAATCAGTCGTCACTCTGAACGTGATTCACTCCATCATGACGAAACCATGCGTGAGCACATCAGCGCGATCCAAACGTGTTTGTCCACCTGTAAACAACAAAACGAAACCAACGGCGTTGCATTGCAACGAGCCAGCTTAAGCATTCATCGTCTGCGCAACTTGTTCCAAGAAAGCGGTGGCAAATCAGAGCTGACTTACAACCAGGACGGCAATGCATCAGGGAGAAAAACACTCGGCACTAACATCAAAGCCTAAAAAGCGCTGTCCATCTTCCCCTCGCCCTCTCTAAGCCTCAGCCAACTAAAAAAGCGAGCACTTGGCCCGCCTTATTGTCGTGGTTCACGCACATATTATTGAAAAATCAGACAACGCCATTAGAAGATAATAGAGTTGTTGGTTGGCACCTGCTGTGACTCACCATAGCGTTTCATTTTTTGCATTGTATCTAGGTTCAGTTCGAGCTCTGTGACGTAACTATCACCAACTTTGTAACTCGCCACCACTTCGGCGCCGCGAATAATGCCATCGACGGCGCCTTGTGTGCTGTCACGACCTAAACTTTGATCGTTAACGCTCGCACGGCTGCTTATCCGCAATCCATAAACTTGCTCGCTCAACTCTTTGTAGGCGTCCACTTTAGACGCGCGCATCGCCCGTGTTTCTTTGTCTTCTTGGGTCGCACCTTGTTGGGCGCTGATCGAGGCCATGCCAACCGCCGAAATAATGCTTTCTTCTTTCATTCTGGTAAGAGGCTGACATGCAGAGAGCATCAATAATGCGGCGAAAAGTAATCCATGTCTTTTAAACATTTATCTACCTTACTCTTTCCTGTACTAAGGCTTTAGTACGACGGTTTCACGTTTCATGCGGTTTTGATCGTCACGAATAATCACACCATCACGTTTGCGCACCTTGTACAAGCTATCGATATCACGGCCAATCCGGTCTGCGGGTAAAAATCCTTGCGCTGAGGCGACAACCACACGCGACTCCATACCGATGACACGCGCATTGACGAGCACCCCACCGCCTTGACGCAGCATGGTGCCTGTTAATACATAGTCGATTTGCTGCTCAGGATCGAGCTCCTTCCAGTCACGGCTGATCGTGAAATCACCTTCTTCTGTGACCCGAATAGCGCCCGTTGACTTAAAGTCTACCACCGTAAAACCACGGCTTTGCATCTGGTAAATCAACCCTTCAGTGACAGTGTTTCCTAACCAGTTTGTTTCGCCCATATTTTGCAGATCGACAAACGAAGTCACGGCCAGCGGTGTGCGTGCCGTCAAATAAGCGTTGGTCGCTAAAAGTTCATCCGCCATGCTATTTAAAAAATAGTCGAGTGTGTGGCGTGGCCGCTGCTTAAGAAAAAACTCACTGCCTGAATACGGCTCTTTACCGTTATAAATAGGCGTATAAGCACAGCCCGTTACCAATAGCGCTACTATCGCCACTATCCACTTTTTCATCGTATCATGCTCCGCGCTCAGTCATCGATGTGAGACAAGTGTGTTATCTAGTGTATCGGTCAATGTCGTCAAACCTTTACCCTAGATTGCTCATTCTCATTTAGGAACACAACTTGCATCAGCGTCTTTGCGTCATCTTATTGGTAGGCCGTTACCCTACGCGTTAATAAAGTTAAAGCAATTTCCGTACCCACTAAGTGAGATCTTGACTATGAAAACCCTTTTGGCGCGGCTAACACTAGTTGTTAGCTTTGTTGTCACTCCGTTCACGCACGCTGCCTGGTATGAGGTATCCGCCAGTTCCCCGATACTCGAAAGCCAGCAAGCGGCGCGCGTGCGCGCACTCGAAGCGGCAACTTTTGACGCCATTCGTTTTGCGGGTGCCGATGTGGGGAGCCTTCAGCAGCTCAAACGTTTTTATACACAAGTAAAACCTGACTATCTCTTTAGCGGTAACGCGGTGCGCGAGGTGCAAGTGCTGGAGGAAGGCACGCAAGGTGGCAATTATGTGGTTAACCTGCGGCTAGATATCTACCCCTCGGCAAACGCTTGCCACAAAACCCAGTATAAAAAAGGCATAGTGTTAACCCGTTTCCCCATTATGTCGCCACAGCAGGCAGCGTTAGGTGGGATCTATCAATTCGGTGATGACTTTTCAGTGCTATTGAGCCGTGAAGTTAAACAGCATGCACAAAGTTTTGTGGGACGCGGGATCGCCAATGTTGATGTATCACCCAATATGCCAAACGCGATTACCATGCTGGCGGAAGACAAAGACGCGCAGTTTGTTGTGACAGGTGCGATCACCGACTTATCTGCCACCACGGATGATAGTGGCTTCGGTAAAGCTAAAAATAATCGACAATTAGCGGTCAATGTACAAGCGATGGACAGTGAGAGCGGGGAAGTGATCTTCCAACGCCGCTATCGTGATATCGCGCAATGGCCGTTTGAGCGACACAGCCAAGTCGATACGCAAACGGCACGGTTTTGGCAATCACCCTATGGGCAGATGGCGCGCCGGATGAGCCGAAATATTTTGTTGGATCTCGAGTCTTCACTGGCTTGCCGTGCCAGTAAGCCTAAAATAGTGTCATTAAAAGACAATATTGCGCAAATTAATGTAGGCCGTGTGAATGGTGTGCAGCAAGGTGATCAATTAAACCTATGGCATGTCGCTTCTTTCACTGATGATTTAGGGATTGTACGCACCCAGCGCCGCAAAAGCGGTATCACCCTGACCGTGGCTCGCGTGTATGAGAGTAGTGCAGAAGCTGTGATTCAGCCTCAAACCTTAACCGGCAGCATTCAAATTGGCGATATAGTGACCAAAGGGCTTAACTAAATGAAAACAGGCGCTTAAATCGCGCCTGTTTTTACGTATAATGGCCGCACGCTCTCATAGCTCAACAGGATAGAGCAGTCGCCTCCTAAGCGATCGATCGGGGTTCGAGTCCCTGTGGGAGCGCCATCCTTAATGCATGATTAATACTGAATGAGTCATGCTAAAAAAGCGTAGGCATGTAGGTCGTTAAGAGCCACAAGCTTAGCATCGCCATCACCCCGGCGAGAATATCATCCACCATGATGCCGATACCACCATGAACATGTTTGTCTAACCAGCTGATTGGCCAAGGCTTTGCCATATCGAAAAGGCGGAATAAAATAAAGCCAGCCAATACCGTTTTCCAATCTGTTGTGGGGACAAGCGCCATCGTCAACCAGAAGCCGACAAACTCATCCCAAACAATCGCACCATGATCATGGACTTGCATGTCTTTAGACGCACGCCCACAGATGGCAATCCCTGCGATGCCGCCAACAATAATGGCGATCCAAAGCCCAACAATCCCACCAAAAGTGACCAGCGCCCAATAAAACGGAATCGCAACTAACGTACCGACTGTGCCGGGCATTATCGGCGATAAGCCACCGCCAAACCCGAGCGCCAATAAGTGGATAGGATTAGACAACGATAAACGGTGTTTAGGATCCGTCACAATTTGACTCCTTAAAATGATCCCAACCTGTCAGCGTCCAATCAAGTGGCTGACCTTGTGAAACTAACTCAAGCGCACGGTGGCCATTAATTTGACCAATACGCTGCACCTTAGTGCCACTGTGTTTTAATGCTGTATCAAGTGTGCCACGATGCATTTCTGGGACAGTAAAGCAAAGTTCATATTCCTCGCCACTCGTCAGGGCCATTTTTTGTGCGGCTGTTTCGCTATCAACCTCTGCGAGTAAACGTTCAGAAATCGGCAGCCGTGTGACCTCAATTTGCGCCCCGACATCACTGGCTTGGAGAATATGGGTTAAATCTGCATACAAACCATCAGAGATATCGATAGCAGCCGATGCAATGCCCCGCAGTGCCTGCCCGGCAGCTACGCGCGGTTGAGCGCGATAATGATGGTTAATCAAGCGATTAGCACGCGCCTCATCAACGATGGGTTTGCCAAGCACATAAGCAAGCCCTGCCTGGCTTTCACCTAGCGATCCCGTTACATAGATCCAGTCGCCAGGTTTGGCGCCTGAACGCGTCAGTGCCTGCCCTTTAGGCACGTGGCCATGCAACGTCATGGTAATGCTTCTTGGACCTCGCGTGGTATCGCCCCCGATTAACTGAACCTGAAAGTGTTCAGCCAAAGCAGAAAACCCCTGACAAAAACCGGCCACCCAGGCTTCATCAGAATCGGGCAAGGTTAGAGCGAGCGAGCACCAAGCTGGCATCGCACCCATTGCGGCAAGATCACTTAAGTTAGAGGCTAAGGCTTTGTGAGCAACGTCGGATGCCTTGGCGGAAGGAAGAAAATGCGTGCCCTCGACTAACGTATCTGTGGTGACCACGAGTTGGCAGCCGTCTGGCACCTCAGTGATCGCACAATCATCGCCAATGCCTAAGGCGACATCTCGACGGTTAACCGGTTGACGTGCGAAATAATCGCGAATCAAATCAAATTCGTTGCGCGTCATAAAAACTATTTATCGGATTAGATCAATAAAAAGGCCAGCATGGCTGGCCTAGTAAGGAGGGATTAACGTAACCGAGGATACGCTTTATCCAAGACACCATTAACAAATTTATGGCTGTCTTCCGCACCAAAGCGTTTAGCCAACTCAATGGCTTCATTGATGACCACTTTATAAGGGACATCATCGCATTTGATCAGCTCATACATCGCAAGGCGCAATAAGGCGTGCTCCATGTCGTCAAGATCCTGTAATGGACGAGACAAATACGGACGCATCTTGCTATCAAGCTCTTGATGGCTGAGCGCAACACCACTGAACAGCGTACGAAAGTACGCAACATCTGTTTCAGGATCGCGAAGAAGTGGCTCTGTTTTCTGGTGCTCATCTTCTTCTTCGTATTTATCTGCGGCCAAAAACTGCGCTTCAATATCAGCGACATTCCCTTTTGCGATTTGCCATGTGTAAATGGCTTGCAATGCAAATTGGCGAGCATTACGCCGTGCGGCTGGTTTCACTTTAACCCCCATTAGGATTCAATCTGGGACAGAACATTCACCATTTCAAGCGCGCTCAGTGCAGCCTCTGCCCCTTTATTACCAGCCTTGGTACCTGCGCGTTCGATCGCTTGCTCAATGGTGTCTACCGTCAGCACACCAAAAGCAACTGGGGTTTCATACTCCAGCGCTACTTGTGCCAACCCTTTGTTACATTCTCCGGCAACATAGTCAAAATGCGGTGTGCCGCCGCGGATCACTGAGCCTAGCGCGACAATCGCATCATAACGACCGCTTTTCGCCAACTTTTGGGTCACCACAGGCAACTCGTAAGCACCGGGACAACGGACCACGGTAATATTATCGTCGTTGACTTGGCCTTGGCGCTTCAGTGCGTCAACCGCACCATCTAGCAAACTCTCATTAATAAAGCTATTAAAGCGAGAGATAACAATAGCAACCTGCGCATTGGGCGCGGCAAATGCACCTTCGATTACGTTCATKAGCCTTCCTGTGACTTGCTTTCCGGAATGAGAAACCGCGCGATTCTAGCATACTTTTTACCATTGACACCATGCTCAGTGTCTTGGGAAACGCGCCCGAGCCTCATCGCTTCTCTCAGTATTTATTCGGTCACGTATTCAACCACGTTCAGGCCAAAGCCTGACAGGGCGTGATAACGCTTTGTCGATGAAGAGAGCAAACGCATTTGTTTCACGCCCAGATCGGCTAATATTTGTGATCCAATTCCGACTCGGCGTGACGTGCCCTGCCATTTGGCACCTGCTGGTTTCTCACCTTTATCTTGCGCTTCAAACGCTTTGACTTTACTGATAATGGAATCAGGCGTCTCTTCTTTCCCCAAAATAACCAACACACCGCCTTCTTCACTGATGCGCTTCATCGCACGAGTCAGCCCCCAGCTGCGCTCAGCAGTACGATCGGAGCGAAGTAAATCGGTAAACGTATCTTGCAGATGAACCCTTACCAATGTCGGATCGGTGCTAATCTCGCCTTTACGCATCGCGTAATGAATTTGGTTATCAATGGTATCCCGGTAGGTTACCAGATCAAACTCACCAAATTCGGTCGGCAGAGTACAGGCAGCAACACGCTCGATGGTCGTTTCGTTTAAATTACGATACTCAATTAGATCGGCAATGGTGCCAAGTTTAATACCATGCTTGTCACAAAACACTTCTAAGTCAGGACGACGCGCCATGGTGCCGTCTTCATTTAAGATCTCAACAATCACCGAGGAAGGGTTAAAACCGCCTAGGCGCGCCAGATCACAGCCCGCTTCTGTATGACCTGCGCGAGTCAGTACACCGCCCTCTTGCGCCATGAGCGGAAAAACATGCCCAGGCTGTACTAAGTCGGCGGCTTTGGCATCTGACGCCACCGCCGCTTGCACGGTGCGCGCGCGGTCGGCCGCCGAAATGCCAGTGGTCACGCCTTCGGCCGCTTCAATTGATACCGTAAAGGCGGTGGAAAACTGCGCATTGTTATCTGACACCATCAAGGGCAATCCAAGTTGCAGACAGCGCTGTTGAGTCAGCGTTAAACAAATCAAACCACGCCCGTGGGTCGCCATAAAATTGATCGCTTCTGGCGTAATGGCTTCTGCTGCAATGATCAAGTCGCCTTCATTTTCGCGATCTTCGTCATCCATCAATACCACCATCTTACCTTGGCGGATATCATCAATGATTTCTTGGGCGCTACTAATTGCCATCTTGGATTCCTTATTTCAAAAAACCGGAACGGGCGAGCGTTTCAAGACTCACGCCCGTTGATTGTGTCGGTTCAGCCGCTTTGTCTCCGAGCATCAATCGCTCAAGGTAACGGGCGATGACATCGACTTCAATGTTCACCTTACGCCCCGAAGCAAAGTGCTGAATTGTCGTTTGTTCAGCCGTATGCGGTACGATAGTGAGCTTAAACGCACTGCCATTGACGTCGTTCACCGTCAGGCTAATCCCATCGACGGTAATCGATCCTTTCAACGCCACATACTTGGCAAGTTCAGGCGGTAATGCAATCCAGTACTCCCATGCACGTCCCGTTTGACTCACTGACGTCACTTCCCCTAGGCCATCCACATGCCCAGAGACCATGTGTCCGCCAAAACGCGTAGTCGGCAACATCGCCTTTTCCAGGTTGACGTTATCGCCAACAGACAAGATCCCGAGTGATGAACGCGCCAGCGTTTCTGACGATACATCGGCGCTATAACCGGTTGCGGTCAATGCAACCACGGTTAAACACACCCCATTGGTGGCGATGCTGTCGCCCAGTTTGACATCCGAGAGGTCGAGGGCACCACTCTCTATGGTGAGGGTCATGTCTTGGCCACGGCGAGTCAGCTTTTGAATTCGGCCCACCGCTTCGATAATTCCAGTAAACATCGTATTAATACTCTTGCGTGATGACCGCATGCTCCGAGAGCGTTGCGATTAGGCGAACATCGTCACCGATAGGCGTCACTTGATTAAAATGAAAACGCGGTGCGTCATCCATACGTTGCAACCCGTCTAAAGCAATCAGCGGGCGGCTATCTGCCCCCAGCAATACCGGCGCTTGATAAACAATCAGCTCATCCACTAACGACTCAGTTAATAACTGATTCGCCAGCCTCGCGCCTGCTTCTACCCAAACCTTATCGATATCATGTTGTGCCAATGCGTGAAGGATAGCGCTGAGCGAAGCGTCGGGCATGACCCATTCGTGGACGTTATCCGGCCATATCTGACTACTTGGCATATCGACAATTCGGATCACCTCGCCCTCAAGCTGATAGACGGTCGCTTCAGGTGACGTTTTATTATGTTTATCCAAGATCACGCGCGTCGGCTGGCGCAGTACTGATTGCGGGTAATGGTCGAGGATCTCAGTTGCAAGCTGGCTACGACGTATATTTAGGCTAGGGTTATCGGCTAATACCGTGGCGCTGGTCGATAAAATAGCGCTCGCTTGGGCGCGAAATGTCTGCACATCGGCGCGCGCTGGTTCACCCGTGATCCATTTACTTTGCCCATTTGCCAAGGCGGTGCGCCCATCAAGACTGCCCGCCAGTTTGAGCTGAACATAGGGCATCTGGGTTTGCATACGTTTAATAAAACCAGGATTCAGCGCTTTGGCCTGTTCAGCCATCACACCAACCACGACCTCAATACCGGCTTGTTGTAACCGCGCGAGACCGCGCCCTGCCACTTTAGGATTAGGGTCTTGCATCGCACAGACAACACGCGTGACCTTGGCGGCAACCAACGCATCACAACACGGCGGCGTGCGACCATAATGAGAGCAAGGCTCTAAGGTGACATAAGCCGTCGCGCCCACCGCGCGTTCCCCCGCTGCTTTTAAGGCGTGAACTTCGGCGTGTGGACCACCTGGAGCAATGTGAAACCCCTCACCCACAATGTCATCACCGTGAGCAATCACACAGCCGACATTGGGGTTAGGGGTGGTGGTAAAGCGACCTTGGGCCGCAAGCGCTAATGCGCGCGCCATCATCGTTTGATCTTGGTGGCTAGTTGTCATTTTTGTAACCGTGCAATCTCTTCACCAAATTCGCGAATATCTTCAAAGCTATGGTAAACAGAGGCAAAACGGATATAAGCCACCTTATCAAGCTCCTTCAGTGCTTCCATGACCAAGTTGCCAACCATGGCTGATCCTATTTCTCGCTCACCCGTCGCTCGCAAACGCGACTTAATGCTATTTATCGACTTTTCGATATCATCCGTACTGACAGGACGCTTCTCCAACGCACGTTGAATACCGCCCCGCAATTTATCTTCGTCAAAGGGCTCTCGATTACCGTTGGTTTTGATCACCCGTGGCATGACTAATTCCGCTGTTTCAAACGTCGTATATCGCTCAGCGCACGCCAAACACTGGCGACGACGGCGAACTTGATGGCCATCAGCCACGAGTCGAGAATCGATCACTTTGGTGTCGGTAGCACCACAGAATGGACAGTGCATGCGCGTCGTCTCCTCAATATTGTCCTGCTAGTGTAACCGATTTGCGAGGATGAAAAAGCCTCTCTAAGGAGACGGAGTACGGGTTTTGTGTCTCAACTAGACTTCGTTCTCAGATAAATATAAAAAAGGCGCCCATAGGCGCCCATCTTTTTAGATAATCTGTATTGCTTTATTAAGCATATACCGGCAAACGACGGCAGATGGCTTGGACCTTCTCTTTGGTCTCTGCAATCACTTGCTCATTGTTGATGTTATCAAGCACATCACACATCCAATGCGCGAGTTGTTCGGCGTCTTGCTCGGTAAAGCCACGACGTGTAATCGCTGGCGTCCCCACACGAATACCGGAGGTGACAAACGGGCTACGTGGATCGTTCGGTACACTGTTTTTGTTTACTGTGATGTTAGCGGCACCTAACGCGGCATCGGCTTCTTTCCCAGTAATGTCTTTATCAATTAAATCCACCAACAACAGGTGGTTGTCAGTGGAATCCGATACGATTTTATAACCGCGAGCTTGGAACCCTTTCACCATCGCACGTGCGTTATCAATCACGCGCGCTTGATAGGCTTTGAACTCTGGCTCCATCGCCTCTTTAAACGCGACGGCTTTACCGGCAATCACGTGCATCAATGGGCCGCCTTGGCCGCCAGGGAACACCGCAGAGTTGAGCTTTTTATAAATGTCTTCACCGGCATTTGATAAGATCAAACCACCACGCGGACCTGCAAGGGTTTTGTGCGTCGTCGTCGTGACCACATGTGCGTAAGGCAGTGGATCGGGATAAACACCAGCGGCAATTAAGCCAGCCACGTGTGCCATATCCACCAAGAACCAAGCCCCGACTTTATCTGCAATCTCACGCATGCGTTTCCAATCAACCACTTGTGAGTATGCAGAAAACCCGCCAATGATCATTTTTGGCTTATGCTCGAGTGCAAGCTGCTCCATTTGCTCGTAATCGATTTTACCGGCTTCATCGATACCGTAAGGGATCACATGATAATGCTTGCCGGAAAAGTTAACTGGCGAACCATGGGTTAAGTGACCACCATGCGCCAAGCTCATACCCAGTACCGTATCACCTGGGTTTAGCAGCGCCATGTAGACCGCGCTATTCGCCTGTGAGCCAGAGTGCGGCTGAACATTGGCATACTCACAGCCAAAGAGTTGACAGGCACGCTCAATCGCCAAGGCTTCGGCTTTATCCACGTATTCACAGCCACCGTAATACCGTTTACCAGGGTAGCCTTCCGCGTATTTATTGGTCAGTTGAGAGCCTTGCGCTTCCATCACGCGCGGGCTGGTGTAGTTTTCTGACGCAATCAGCTCAATGTGTTCTTCTTGACGCGTACTTTCTTCTTCCATCGCCGCAAACAGCGCTGGGTCATAATCCGCGATATTCATGTCACGCTTTAGCATTGGTCTCTCCTGACTTAACATTGGCGGGCAATCACCCATAAAGCGAACGCTAGGATCCGATAGGCCACCTAGCAACAATTAGTCTCGGTGTGATGTTTTAGATCACGCCCTGGCTTAATCGCTTTCACCTGCGAATCAAAGCGATTAAGCCAAGGCAACATCAAACGTTAGACCTACTTACGCAAACGTTTTCGTTACCGCCATGACTGCGTTTGCTATTCTACAAAAATTCCCTTCAATCAGGTAGCCTGAGGGATGATTTTTTTATTCAAAACCTGGCTATTTTGGGTTGTATCGCGGCGCAGCAGCACGCTATCCACTGTAAACACTTTACAGCGGAGTATCATAATAATGACAATCAAGACGCAGGTTATTTACGTTGTCGACTGTTTCCCAAGACTCATTGGCGATAGAATGCGCGCCCGCACCCGCAGGCACTCGTCGCCAGTGCCCATTAACCTTTTTTAACCGCCAGCCTATTGGGTTTTGGCGGGGCTTTTGTTGCTAACACGTTTTTGTTTTTATCACGCTAATTAAGTAGGGAGAAGCCGTGTGAGCCAGTATCAACACAGCTTTAAAGAAGACATTATTGCTATCGCCTCGGGCGCGTTTTTAGTCGCCCAGGGGGTATTTTTCTTGCAACAGGCCGGACTCTTAACCGGGGGGACCACCGGCCTGGCGTTATTAGTCAGCCAATTTACCGACCTATCGTTCGGTACTTTGTATTTTCTTTGCAATTGCCCGTTTTATGTAATGGCTTGGTTTCGTATGAGTCCGCGATTTGCATTACGCAGTTTACTTGCCGGTGGCGCCGTATCGGTGATGGCTGATCATATTGCCTACTTTTTTCAAATCACTTGGCTGGCCCCCGCCTACTGTGCGGTGATTGGTGGACTATTGATGGGCGTCGGTATGTTAATGATTTTCCGCCATAATGCCAGCTTAGGCGGTTTTAACGTACTGGTGCTCTATTGTCAGGACAAGTTTGGGATCTCGGCAGGAAAGCTACAAATGGGCATCGACTGCACCATTCTCGCGTTATCTTTCTTCCTTATCGATCTGAACCTGCTGATGTGGTCTGTGGCCGGTGCGATTGTACTCAATTTAGTGTTAGCGATGAACCACAAACCGGGACGCTATCAAGCGCATCCGGCCAATCCTGGCACGTAGACAGTATCTACACCGCGCATACGTTATCTACACCGTGAATACAATAAAGCCAAGCATCACGCTTGGCTTTTTATTGCTTGCCGTATTGGTCTAACCCGTGAAATTAAATCGCTTCTTCGTCTTCTTCGCCGGTACGGATACGCACCACACGCTCAACGTCAAAGACAAAGATTTTACCATCACCAATTTTGCCGGTTTGCGCGGTCTCAATAATGGTATCGACACATTGCTCAGCAACATCGTTAGACACCACTACCTCCAATTTCACCTTAGGCAGAAAGTCCACCATGTATTCGGCACCACGATATAGTTCAGTGTGGCCTTTTTGACGACCAAAACCCTTTACCTCTGAGACGGTCATCCCTGTAATCCCGACGTCTGCCAGCGCTTCGCGTACGTCATCGAGTTTGAATGGCTTGATGATGGCTTCAATTTTTTTCATTCCGTTATCCTTCTCGTTGGCCGCAGCCGGTCCTGATGGATCAGTTGTTTAGCTGAAATTGTATCGCAGCAGGATAAAAAATCATCCATCGATTCTCGCATATCACCAAAAAGCCGCCAAAGTGTGGCGGCTTTATTGGTATGGTGCTTACCCTAGAGTGACCCGCGCGTTGCGGAACATCCGCATCCACGCGCTATCTTCACCCCAATCATCTGGGTGCCAAGAGTTAGCGACAGTACGGAATACCCGCTCAGGGTGCGGCATCATAATGGTCACGCGGCCCGACTCGGTAGTCAGCGCGGTAATGCCATTTGGTGAGCCATTCGGGTTGGCAGGATACGCTTGTGTTGGCTGGCCGTGATTATCGGTGTAACGCAGCGCCACCGTGCCTGACGCCTCAATCGCCGCCAAGTGCTCAGCATCGCGCACTTCCACCCGTCCTTCACCATGCGATACCGCAATGGGCATCCGTGACCCTGCCATCCCGGCAAAAAAGGCGGATGGGCTTGATTGCACTTCCACCATGCTAAAGCGGGCTTCAAAGCGCTCGGACTCATTGCGAACAAATCGTGGCCAGTGTGCAGCCCCCGGGATCAGTTCATTCAGGTTCGATAACATCTGGCAGCCATTACATACCCCGAGTGCTAGCGTGTCTTCACGGCCAAAGAAGGCACTAAATTGGTCGCGCGCACGGCTATTAAACAGAATGGATTTCGCCCAACCTTCACCGGCGCCTAACACGTCACCGTAAGAAAAACCGCCACAGGCCACCAGCCCTTGGAAACCGTCCAAACTGACGCGTCCTGAGAGAATGTCACTCATATGAACATCCACGGCGTTAAATCCAGCGCGATCGAAGGCGGCGGCCATTTCCACATGCGAATTCACGCCTTGCTCACGCAAAATAGCCATAGTCGGTTGTTGACCGGTCGCGATATATGGCGCAGCAACATCTTCGTGCACATCAAAGCTCAGGCTGGCGTGCAACCCAGGATCGGCCGCCTGCTTGGCGTCAAACTCTTGGCGTGCACAGTCCGGATTATCGCGTCGCGCTTGCATTTGATAGGTGGTTTCAGCCCAAATCTGACGCAGGTGCTGGCGACTGGCTTGATAGATAGGTGCCTCACCGTGACGCAAGATAATCTCATCGCTATCACTTAGGCCGCCAATCAGGTGACTGCATGCGGTTAATTGATGTTCATCCAACACCGCGTTAACACGCTCGAGATCTTGCGTCGCTACTTGGATCACCGCGCCCAGCTCTTCGTTAAACAACACCGACAAGGCATCGTCGCCTAAACGGGCGATGTCCACGTCAATACCGGTGTGACCGGCAAAGGCCATTTCAGCCAAGGTAACGAATAGTCCGCCATCGGCTCGGTCGTGATACGCCAGCAGTTTTTGCTCTGCCACCAAGGTTTGCATCGCATTGAAAAAGCCTTTTAGGCGGGCGCTGCTGGTGACATCGGCAGGCTTATCGCCCAATTGATGATACACCTGAGCCAGCGCGGTTGCGCCCAGACGCTGCGCGCCTTCACCAAGATCAATCGCAATCAGGTGGCTGTCACCTTTATCGCTACGCAATTGTGGGGTCACGGTACGACGCACATCTTCCACGCGGCCAAAGGCGGTGATGATCAGCGACATCGGTGCGGTGACGGTTTTGTTTTCACCCTCTTGCTGCCACTGGGTTTTCATCGACATCGAGTCTTTACCCACCGGAATGGTCAGTGATAGCTCAGGACACAGCTCCTCACCCACGGCTTTGACCGCTTCGTACAAGCCAGCATCTTCGCCCGGGTGACCCGCCGCGGACATCCAGTTGGCAGACAGTTTAATGTTGGTCAGACTGCCAATATCGGCACAGGCGATATTGGTCAGCGCTTCACCCACTGCCATGCGGGCAGAGGCAGCAAAATCGAGCAAGGCGGCTGGGGTGCGCTCGCCCATCGCCATCGCTTCGCCGTGATAACTGTCATAACTGGCCGCCGTCACCGCACAGTTCGCCACCGGCACTTGCCACGGGCCAACCATTTGGTCACGCGCAACCAATCCGGTCACCGAGCGGTCGCCGATGGTGATCAAGAAGGTTTTCTCCGCCACTGCTGGCAAGCGTAAAACACGCTCGCAGGCTTGTGACAGTTCAATGCCTTGGGTGTTTAGCGCGGTACCTGTCACTTGTTGGCGTGTAACGTCACGGTGCATTTTGGGCGCTTTACCCAGCAGAATATCCATCGGCATATCGATAGGGCTATTACCGAAGTGGCTATCTTCAAGCGACAGGTGACGCGCGTCGGTGGCATCACCAATGACTGCGTACGGGGCGCGTTCACGCTCGCACAAGGCTTCGAAAAGCGCCAGGTTTTCGGGTTTGACCGCCAAGACGTAACGCTCTTGTGACTCGTTACACCAAATGGCGAGCGGGCTCATTCCCGGCTCATCATTCGGAATATCACGTAAGTTAAAACACCCGCCGCGGCCGCCATCATCAACCAGCTCTGGCATCGCATTTGAAAGGCCACCCGCGCCCACATCGTGGATAAAGGCAATTGGGTTATCCTCGCCAAGCTGCCAGCAGCGATCAATCACCTCTTGGCAACGGCGTTCCATTTCTGGATTCTCACGTTGTACCGAGGCAAAGTCCAAGTCTTCCGCCGACTGGCCGGATGCCATCGACGATGCTGCTCCGCCACCAAGGCCGATGTTCATCGCCGGGCCACCTAACACAATCAGTTTGGCCCCGACGTCAATCTCACTTTTTTGCACATGGCCGTCGCGGATGTTGCCCATTCCGCCTGCGAGCATGATCGGCTTGTGATAGCCGCGCACTTCCTCACCGGCATGCGAGGTCACTGATTGCTCATAGGTACGAAAGTAGCCCAGCAAGTTAGGACGGCCAAATTCGTTATTAAACGCCGCGCCGCCTAGCGGGCCTTCCAGCATAATATCGAGCGCAGTGGCAATGCGCTCAGGCTTGCCATAGTCTCGCTCCCACGGCTGAATAAAGCCCGGGATTTTCAGGTTAGAGACGGAAAAACCGACCAATCCTGCTTTGGGTTTACCGCCGACACCGGTCGCACCCTCGTCACGAATCTCACCGCCAGAGCCGGTCGCGGCCCCTGGCCACGGTGAAATCGCGGTGGGGTGGTTGTGGGTTTCCACCTTCATCAAAATATGGGCGGGTTCATGGTGATACTGATAGCTGTGGCTCTCTGGCGTCGGGAAAAAGCGCCCAACGTTTGAGCCCGTCATTACGGCTGCGTTGTCTTTATACGCCGACAGCACGTTATCTGGGGTTTGCTCATAGGTGTTTTTGATCATCTTAAACAGCGATTTAGGCTGCTTTTCACCATCAATGGTCCAGTCGGCGTTAAAGATTTTGTGGCGGCAATGCTCTGAGTTGGCTTGCGCAAACATCATCAGTTCAATGTCGTTAGGGTTACGCCCCAGCTGGGTAAAGTTCTCAACCAGATAGTCAATTTCGTCTTCTGCCAGAGCCAATCCTAAGACTTGGTTCGCCTCAGTCAAAGCGGCTCGACCACCCACGAGAATGTCCACGCTGTGCATCGGCGCAGGTTCCGCTTGTTCAAACAGCACCTCAGCGGCCTCAAGCTCACTAAATACCGTTTCCATCATCCGATCGTGCAACAACCCGATTAAGGTTGCATGTTGCTCACTGGTCAAAGGAGCAGATAACTGAATATAGTACGCGGTACCGCGCTCCAAGCGTTTCACCGCGTCCAAGCCACAGTTATGGGCAATATCGGTTGCTTTGGATGACCAAGGCGACAAGGTGCCGGGACGAGGCGTAACGAGAAACAGCGTCCCTTCAGGTGCGTGCGGCGGTAAAGTGGGTCCGTAAGTCAGCAGCTTTTCGAGCTTCTCGCGACTCGCGCTATCCAAAGGGTGATGCAAATCAGCGAAATGAATAAACTCAGCATACAGTGCCGTGACCGGTAACTGATGCGCTTGGCAGCTGGCCAGTAGTTTATTGACACGAAACTCAGACAGTGCGGGGGAACCACGCAAAATATCCATGTGCGTACGTCTCTCGTTAGCGGTAAATGAAAGGGTATACCCAAATTGACGCATCCTGGCACGATAACTTGGGTATCACCACGCTCTTGACCGCAGTGGTTTGAACACGCAAAAATGCGTTTTCGCTGGCCTTTTAAGCAGACGGCGGCCATTATAGGGCAAAATCCTTAGCGACAACACACCTGACGCAACCGTTTGCGCAAAAAATTTTCCCTCTATCCGTATCCAACCTATTCACGTAGAATGTGGCGTCTATCGATCATCGCTAGCACTACCACGCTAGCCAGCAACTGCGAGCGACAGCCTTTGATACAGCGTGACTTTTCTCTGAAATCATGGATGACTAGCCTTGTCGTGCTGGTAGTTAGCCTGGTATTAACGGGGTGTGATTGGCACTTCGACGATCGCACCGTACTGGAAAAAATCCGCGACCGCGGCGTGCTAAGAGTCGGAACACTCAATAACGAACTTTCTTATTATATTGGTCCCGATGGCCCGACCGGGCTTGATTACGAACTTGCATCACGTTTTGCTGACAAGCTTGGCGTAAAGCTGGAAATGGTGCCGACCTATACGTTATCCGGCCTCTTTCCTGCATTAGAGCGCGGTGATGTCGATTTAATTGCTGCAGGACTCACCATTACCGACCAACGCTTGGCCCAATTTCGCCCCGGCCCCGCCTACTATTTTGTCAGCCAACAAGTGGTGTATAAAAAGGGACATTGGCGCCCTCGCGATGTTGGCGATTTTAACCGCGAGAACGCGGTAATGGCGGTAGTGGAAGGTTCGAGTCACGATCTCACCTTACAATCGCTTAAAAACGATCACCCCGATTTAAGCTGGAAAGTTGTGCAAGACGCCGACGACGATGAACTGCTTAAACAGGTTGCAGACGGTGATATCGATTTTACCATTGCCGACTCCGTCGATATTGCCTTAATGCAACGCACCCAACCTGATATTGCCGTCGCCATGGCTCTGAGTGAAGATGAGCCCGTCGCCTGGTTTATGAAAAAACAGGGCGACAGCAGCGCCTATGCCCTGATGGTGAATTTTTTTGGTGAGCTGAACCAAACCGGTGACTTGGCAATTTTAGAAGAAAAGTATTTTGGCCACGTGAATCAATTTGATTACGTTGATACCCGCGCATTTTTGCGCGCCATAGAAAGCAAACTCCCGCAGTGGGAGCACCTTTTCAAAAAGCATGCAAACGATTTTGATTGGCGCCTGCTTGCTGCCTTGTCGTATCAAGAATCACACTGGAATCCACGCGCCATATCTCCCACAGGGGTACGTGGGATGATGATGCTGACGTTACCGACCGCTAAATCCGTCGGCGTGCGCAACCGTCTGGATCCAGAACAAAGCATCAAAGGCGGCTCACTCTACCTGCAGCGTATGCTCGACCGGATTCCCGACAGTGTTAACCCACACGAGCGGATTTGGTTTGCTTTCGCCTCTTATAACATTGGCTTTGGTCATATGATGGATGCGCGGCGACTCACTGAAGCGCAAGGCGCCAATCCTAACTCGTGGAGTGATGTGAAACAGCGCCTTCCCTTGCTCGCTAAGCGCCAATATTACACGCAAACACGATACGGCTATGCACGTGGCTATGAAGCGCTAAGCTATGTTGAGAATATTCGCCGTTATTATCAGAGTATTCTAGGCTATGAAAAAGCACATATAGAGTCGCTGGACAGTCAGCAAGTCGAATCGCTCGGTGGGCTGCAAACCATCATTGCGCCCGAGCCATCCTCCGAGCAAGTTGCTGAACCAGCACCGGATACTACGCCAGAGGGCTCTGAACAAAACCCAATATCGCAATCAGAAAAGCAACCGCAATGAGGATCCTATGGTGCCAAAAAAACGGCTGGTGAAACAAAGCTTTCGTAAAAACAATATTTCATCGGCCAACCGTCGCAAGCGCATGCGCCAAAATATGCACAAGAAAGTACTATGGCGCCAACGCGCGTTTGCAATTCGTGAGTTTGCCGCGTTTGATGAGGCGTTTTAAGACGCTTGGTCTGAATCAGACGACACAATAGAGGCCTCACCACGGGCTGTCTTTTTTGCAGCCTTTTTTTCAGCACGACGACGGCGGAAAAACGCTTGCAGTTGCGCACGGCACTCAGCCTCTAATACCCCACCCTCGCTTTGCACATGATGATTTACCTCTTCATAACTGAGTAGGTTCATCACCGAGCCAGCCGCGCCGGTTTTGGGATCCGGCGCGCCAAAATACACCTTTCTGACACGGCCATGCACCATCGCCGCCGCACACATCGGGCACGGTTCGAGTGTCACATAAAGATCCGCGTCTAATAGGCGATAATTACCCAGCACTTGGCCGGCTTGGCGTAAGGCCATCACTTCGGCATGGGCAGTGGCATCATGCTGGGTAATGGTTCGGTTCCACCCTGTGCCCACAACCTCACCTTGATACACCACCACGGCGCCGACAGGCACTTCACCTTCTTGCTCAGCATTGTCGGCCAGTGTGATCGCCTGGCGCATATAAACGTCGTGAATCGTATCCGACGTTTGTGGCTCGTTCATTCCAACCTCGATTTATTGGCTATGTAATTCATCGCTAGTATACGACACAAATAAGCCGGCTCGAAGGCCGGCTTGTGTCTGCAACGTCATGATAGACGATACGCGCTCTATGTGACCGTTATTGCACCAGATACTGATAGCTTGCTTGAATACCCAGTGGCAATCCGAATGCCCAGTACGCTAGCAAGAACAAGGTCCAGCCCACCAGCATGGTCAATGAATAAGGGATCATCATTGACGCCACGGTGCCAATGCCTGTTGCTTTGACATAGCGCTGGCAATACACCACAACGAGTGGGAAGAACACCATTAATGGCGAGATAATGTTCGAAACGGAATCACCGACACGATAGGCCGCTTGTGACAATTCAGGGGAAATACCGACAACCATCAGCATTGGCACCAAAATCGGTCCAATCAGACCCCATTTCGCTGACGCAGAACCGATTAACAGGTTCACGAGTGCGGTGAGCAAAATCATCCCCACAATCGTCATCTCACCTGGCAGGTTCATTGACTGCAATAGCTCCGCGCCATTCAGCGCTAACAAGGTACCAATATTTGATTGGGTGAATGCGGCTAAGAATTGCGCACAGAAAAATGCCATCACCATATAAGCGCCCATGGTCGCCATGGTGTCAGACATGGATTTAATCACATCTTGGCTGGTTTTAAAGGTGCCTGCGGTTTTGCCATACACAATGCCTGGAATAATAAACAGCACAAAAATGAGCGGCACGATCGATTGCATAATCGGTGCATCAAAGGCGGTGAGCTCGCCCGCCGGTGAACGAAGCGGCGAGGCTTCCGGCCATGAGGCCGCCACCAGCGCGGCAATCCCGGCCAGCATCGCCAATCCGGCACGGTTAAAGGCTTTACCTTCAATGGTGGTGAATGAGCCCAGATCAGGCGCCTCTTCGGCATCCTCATCAATCGGTGTGCGATTTAAGCGTGGCTCGACAATTTTCTCAGTCACAAACCAGCCCAGCGCCACGATTAAAATAGACGACAAGCCCGTAAAGTAGATGTTAGCGAGGGGATTAACTTGGTAGCTGTCATCCAACACGTGTGCGGCCGACTCGGTAAAGCCTGCCAGCAAAGGATCAATGCCAGACGGAATAAAGTTGGCCGAGAAGCCTCCCGACACCCCAGCAAAAGCGGCGGCAATCCCCGCTAGCGGATGACGCCCCGCCGCGTGGAAGATAATCCCGCCGAGTGGGATCACCAGTACATAGCCTGCATCCGCCGCCGTGTGTGACACGATCGCCACCAAAATCAGCATGGGTGTGAGTGCTTGCTTCGGCGTCACACTCAGCATTTTCTTCAAGCCAGTGGTGATAAAGCCGGATTGATCAGCCACTCCCACGCCTAACATCGCAACCAGTACAATCCCAAGCGGCGCAAAACCTGTAAAAGTGTCAACCATATTGGCTAAAAAGTGGGCGAGCGCAGTACCGGTAAGAAGGTTTTTGACTTGGACGGTGTCCCCGGTCAATGGGTGAACAGAATTAAACGTGATTTGTGACAAGAGAGCGGAGAGCACCCAAACCGTCACCAGGCCCCAGAAAAACAATAAGGCAGGATCTGGGATCCGGTTACCCGCACGCTCTATCATATTTAAAAACCGATCCATGCCGCGCGGTCGGCCTGTATCGGTTGCTGGGTTAATGTGTTGACTCACTGGGAACTCCATTATTTTCGATGTTGTGTTTTGGCTTACCTGATCCAGCAGGCTTTAATGACAATAAAATGACAAATTATCGCCAGTAAAGCAAAAATCAGCATAGTTAGCCATAAGTAAGCCAGTTAACCCAATGTTAAATTCCTTTAAAGTTAGAAAAGCAGCACAAAAAACGGATGCTTACAGACAGCAATGAAACATTTAGAAACAAAAACCCCGCTAGCGAGGAATAGGAGTGTTGATCCTTAGCACTCTGCAGCAGCGACGATATAATGGAGGGACATCAATGGTAGGAGAGCACCATGAAATCCATTTCGCGTATTACTAAAGCCCCTGCAGCACACTGGGTAGGCAATGGTTTCCCAGCCCGTTCGCTATTTTCCTATCACCATCAAGCGGAGGAGATGAGCCCCTTTTTACTGCTGGACTATGCCGGTCCAATGCACTTTCCTGCCGATGGCGTGAAGCGAGGGGTGGGTGAACACCCCCATCGCGGCTTTGAAACCGTGACCATTGTGTATCAAGGCGAAGTAGAGCATCGTGACTCCACCGGTAAAGGCGGCGTGATTGGCCCCGGGGATGTGCAGTGGATGACCGCAGGCAGCGGCATTATGCATGAGGAATTTCATTCCAGAGCGTTCAGCCACACTGGCGGCGAGCTGCAAATGGTGCAGCTGTGGGTTAACCTTCCCAAACAAGACAAAATGACCGACCCAAGTTATCAAGGCATTCAAAAAGCCGATATCCCCGAGGTTACCCTGGCCGATAAAGCGGGCACCTTACGGGTCATTGCCGGTGAGTTTGACGGTTATCAGGGGCCGGCCAAAACCTTCAGCCCGATGCAGGTTTGGGATATACGGCTAAACGCTGACGGGAAAACGCAGCTTACGCTCCCCCAAGACTGGACCTCCGCGATGGTGGTGCTGGAAGGCAACGTCAGTATCAACGGCGCCGACCCAATTGGCGACGCCGATATGGCACTGCTTAGCCGCCAAGGCCGCGAAGTCGCATTGCACGCCTCACAAGATAGCGTAATTTTGCTACTCAGTGGCGAGCCCATCACCGATCCCATCGTCGGTCATGGCCCCTTTGTGATGAATACCAAGCAAGAGATTTTGCAAGCGTTCAACGATCTGCAAGCAGGCAAATTCGGGCAGCTGTAGAAACTGAACCTGGACCGCTGTTATCCGCGAATACCAATAAAAAAGTCCGCCATTTCGCGGACTTTGTTTTTTGAAACTGTTCTTACAACTCTAGCCCTGCCCAAAAGTCATTTTGCAGCTGCTCTATCCTCTCATAACTACAAAAGTTCTGACTTCTGAACTGAGCCCTGACCAGTCCATCGATATCAGCTGCCAATGTGGTAATACGGCTGATGGTCTCCGGATTGGTAGCAGGCTCAGATAAAATCATTCTCAAATCGTATCCGAGCAAGAAGGCCCCTTGCCGCTCGGTATCATACTCTAAGCGCTCTGCTGGGATATACGGCTCCCACAAACGATCCGCCTGAACATGCTGATACTCAAGAAGAATGGTTAGAAAGTCAGATGCGTCTTTGCTGCTCTCGTTACTCCGCTCCTGCCAGGCAATCAGTTTTAGCAAAGTCAGTCCGGCTAGTGACGCAACTTTGATAATACCGCCCTGCCCTAGGTCTATTGATAGAGCGGCATCGTAAGCTTCCTGAAATCCAGCTACCGTCATGGTGACAGCATGCTCGGGTGGCCATTGTATTTCACCTGCTTCATCGGCGATGGCACCAAAGGGAATAATATCAATTGGCAAACCACTGTCAGAATCTTTAAGCCGATGCGCTTTATTGGTTGCGCTTAATCCGGCATCCAGCAAAGCCTGCTTTACACTGGCGAACGCGTCCCAATCCGGTATCAGAATGCCGGTATCAATATCCCGAGTCTGACGGCCCGGGTCACGGCCAAACACATGATACAAAACGAGATCTCTTGCCGTTGCCCCAGCAACAAAAAATGGTACTCCAGTTTGCTGAGTTGTGCGGGTGATCAGTGTCAGTACAGGCTCAAACCCAGGTTTCAGGGAGTGTTTTAAGCTGTAGATATTGCTCATTGATGCGTTCGGCAACCTCCTTGTTTCGGCTATCTCTGCTTGCAAGCAGCTCAGCAACAGCCAGCAATGCCTTGGCATTGATATTGATATCCAGCGCCTGTCCCCAGAATGCAGGCACTACCCAAAGTCTGCCGGAAGCGTCTGGCTTTGCCTTGATCAGCGCAAGCTTTTTTTGCAGTGGCTCTAAGGTAAAGAGCTGWAACTCATAAGGCTGTAAATAGCGTGTCAGTTCATCGGCAGCGACTTCTCCCCCCCAGCAATCCTTGGATGTTAAAGGGATGTCTCGCCAATCATCCGGCGCAACTAATTTTAGCCCTCCGAGCTTTGGCCTAAGCACGGTACGATAGTGTTCAATCCAGATCTGATAAAGGGCCTCTTTATCCAAAATGCGACGAGTACGACCAAGACTAACAAGCTTCTCGGCTTCTAAGTATTTAAACCCCTTACTCACCATACCTAATGAGATATTCGCCATCTCGGCTATGGTTCGAAACGGCAGATGCAACACATCTTCCTGAACCAACAAAGCAAACAACAGCTTCATAAAACCTAACCCCGGCTTTGCCGGCTGTGGAATTGCGAGGTGGTTTTCAGTGAGATTTTTGCCCTCAATCCATAGATTCAGCCCGTCATAGCTCAAGCGAGCATTACCGGCCTCATCAATAAAATTGATCGCGTTCTTGGTGCAAAAATCGGCGAGATGAGTCGTCAGTCTGTTACACACCAACAAAGTGTCTGAGCGAGCAGCACCTAGGAGTGCTGATAGGCTCTCTTTACGGTGGATACGCTTTATTTCAGTGCTAAACAAATAGCGTTGGCCGTGCACTGTCAGAGTCACCTCAGCATCGGTGTAAGGCTCACCATCTGGCTTAGGATCGAAAGAGTACTCCCCTTCAATATGCGAAGGCAGATTATCCAAAGCTCGCATTAGTAGTGTCGAGTTCTCGTTCACACCCAAATACCGTTCATGAATCATGAACAAATAATAGTCGTGAACATGAAATTCTGCAAGATAAGCGGAGAGCTTGAGTGAAGCAGGCACCGGTTAGCGTAACGCGCGACTGAAACTGCGTGATTACAATGCACAAGTTGGCGAAGCACTAGCCAACGTGAAAGTGATGAATAAAGCCATAAGGCTCGGTATGCCTGTTAGGCACCAAGTTTAGCGATAAAAATTATTGCTTATAGATCAATATATTAAATGATCACCTTATCAGCAGAATCCCTCTAGTAAGTCGTTTGAGCAATGAAATGACCTGTTCGCTGACTTAATAATTACCGCAGCTGCGATTGTTCGGATGGTGTGACATGCGACCACCTTTCATAGTGAAAGCAAAAGCTACAGACGCAAAATATCAATGGAGGGATAAGTAATTAGGAATCGGGGTTAAACGGTCATAATAATTGACGTTATACGCGAGTTTCGCACTTCGCAGTTGAATTCGGATACATTTTTCTATTATGTTAAAAATGTTTATGAGGACTCGATAGAGCTAAAGGGTGAAACAGAAAAACTCATTAATGAAGCAGCAGTGAGCTTGACTGGAGCTGGTACAACTCTTAGAGCAGGTGATGTCGGAAAACTGTGAGATATAGTCCGCCACATGGCTGACTCACGAGTAACTGATAGTAGGAAGCGGATGCCAGTTCTTAAGAAAAAAGGTTTTAATCAGAGCCAGATCGCAGAACAGCTGACGAAGATTTAAGGTATATCAATCTCATACCAGGCGGTATCAAAAACGTAAATAATATTCATGATTTTTTTCAACTTAAAAACCATTAGGAATAGAAAATGTCAGAAGAAAAAGAAAAAGACAAACAAAGCTTTTTATTTGAAGTACTAAAAAGATATGACCACTACATTGCAACCACTAACTTCAAAGTGGCTTTATTGATGTCTTTCATAGGAATTGTCGTTTTCGGGATATCTTCAAAAGCAATAGATCAAGACCTAAGTAAACTTAGCAGCCACACTTTGTACTTTTTTATAGCAATTGTTGCAGCAWCTATAATTTCAGCAATTATTTCAGCAACTTATCTTTTAAAGGTTGTTTACCCAAATTCATCAAATGAAAACCTAGATAAGAAGTCTCTTATTTTCTATGGGGATGTATCTAGCTGTGAAAACGGGTCTGACGGTTATTCTAAAAAAATAAAAGAGATTAACCAAAACGAAATAAACGACGACCTTGCAAAACAAACGTTTATACTCGCAGAAATAGTCTCAAAAAAATTTGAAACTTTAAAAAAAGCAGTAAATATTATAATAAGATTCAC